>JAIRUG010000105.1 GCA_031254535.1 Rickettsia sp. | reverse complement strand
CGTTAACTAACTGATTTAGACTTACCATTGTCATTTGATTCGAAGACATTCTACAACTCTCTTTTTTTCTTTTTTTTCATTATACCATACCTATCTCTTCTTTCAACAGTCCCTTTATAAACAGTTATGCAAGAGGTCTATTTATTTACTACATATTTTTACATATATTTGCTATAATAATTAATTTCAAAAAACTAAAAATATTCTTGTGTTAAAAAAAATCAATTTCGCTAAAATGCATGGGTTAGGTAATGATTTCGTGATTATCAATCAGCATGATTTACCTAAAAATTGTGATTTACAGCAATTATCGCTAAATATTTCCAATCGTCATACTGGTATTGGTTGTGATCAGTTTATTATTTATGATCAAAAAACCAATTACTGTGAAATGACTGTATATAACCAAAATGGTTCAAGTGCCAAATTATGTGGGAATGCTTCAAGATGTATTGCCAAGTTGTTATATCTTGATTCCGGTATGAGAGAAGTTACTTTAAGAATATATGAAAAAGAACTATCTTGTAAGATAGTGAGCGAGAATGAGATTGAGGTGAATACTGGGATAGTTAGTTTCGAGGAAGATTGGATGCCTTCAGCTAAAAAGATATGGCCAATTATGGAGCGTTATGTGATCGACATCAAGGAAGTTATTTGTGCTGATATTGGCAATCCACATTTTATTATTTTTAGCGATCTAGCTACTAAAGATAAAGAAATAATTGGAGAAAAATTACAAGGAAAAGAATTATTTACTGATGGGGTTAATGTTAGTTTTGCTTCAATCAAGGATAATAAAATTTATTTATCGGTTTGGGAAAGAGGAACAGGCTTAACTCTTGCTTGTGGTAGTGGGGCATGTGCTAGTTTTGCTTCGGCGGTGAAGCTTGGATTTATTAGTTCTCTTTGTGAAGTAGTATTTCAACTAGGTAGTCTACAAATGTCAAAACAAGGTGAGAATATAATGATGGTTGGTCCTGCCACTCTAGTAGCACGTGGAGAGTTTTTTTATGGCTGAATCACAAGAGGTTGTAACTTTTGGCTGCAGATTAAATATTTATGAAAGTGAGGTGATTAGAACTAATCTAGCTCTTTCTGGTCTAAAAAATGTCATGGTATTTAATACTTGTGCTGTCACTAAGGAAGCTGAAAAACAATCACGTCAAGCAATTCGTAAAGCTAAAAAAAATAATCCTGATGTAAGAATTATTGTTACTGGTTGTGCTGCTCAGAATAACCCAGCTATTTTTGCTAATATGGTCGAGGTTGATAAAGTAATTGGTAATGAGGAGAAATTGATTGCTAGCAATTATCAATTTACTGACGAAAAAGTGGCAGTGAATGATATAATGTCTGTTACTGAAACTGCTAATCACCTAGTGGCTAGTTTTGATGGTAGGTCTCGTGCTTTTATTCAGGTGCAGAATGGTTGTAATCATCGTTGTACTTTCTGTATGATACCTTATGCCAGAGGGAATAGTCGGTCAGTACCAATGGGGGTGATAGTACAGCAGTTAAGGACATTAGTAGCAGGTGGGTACAATGAAGTAGTATTTACCGGGGTTGACGTTACGGCGTATGGACCAGATTTGCCAGGAACCCCAACTTTTGCTCAGATGATTAGAAGGATTATAGGGCTGGTTCCAGAGTTAAAGAGGCTCAGACTATCTTCCATTGATGTAGCTGAAATCGATGATGATTTATTTGACCTCATGGCTTATGCTCCGCAAATTATGCCACATTTTCATATTAGTCTACAAGCTGGTGATGACATGATACTTAAGCGTATGAAACGTCGCCATAATCGTCAAAATATTATTGATTTTTGTCATAAACTACGTAATTTAAGGTCAAACGTATCATTTGGTGCAGATATTATAGCCGGTTTTCCAACAGAAAGTGAGATAATGTTTGAGAATACAAGAAAACTTATCTCTGAGGTGGATTTACAATATTTACATGTTTTCCCGTACTCTGAACGTGATGAAACTCCAGCTGCCAGAATGCCGCAAGTAGCAGAATCTGTTAGAAAAGCCAGAGCAGAAATTTTAAGAACCACAGGGAAGCAGCAATTAAAACAATTCTTCCAAAGGAATATAGGGCATGAAGTGGAATTACTTGTAGAACAAAATAATATAGCTCATACAGAAAATTTTATTCCGGTAAAGTTGGAAGGTAATTTTGACGTTGGGCAAATTATTAAAGCTCGATTAGTTGCTATAGAAGGTAATTATATGATTCCAGAAATTTTGGTATAGTGAATTAATCTGAATTAGTGCTGAATAAGCACCCATCGTGCTGTCTATTAGCGAGACCACTTCCGTCATTTTTCTGATAGAGATATTATATAGTTTTAGCAATTTATTTTAACGCGAGTTGCCAATTAAAATGTCATTGCGAGGAGGCGTGAGCCGCACAGCTGTTGAAAGTTAAAAAGTATAAAACATTGCAATCGATAATTACACATAAATTTATCCTTTAATTTTTATAATAGACCTCTTTCGAAACTCAATTAGATATAGCTTAATCAAAGAAAATGGCGACAAGAGGAAGAAAATATAGTATAAATATAGAGAGAAAAAATATAGTAAAATCCGATGCCAAGAAGTTATAGTTACGATCTGAGAACAA
>JAIRUG010000096.1 GCA_031254535.1 Rickettsia sp. | reverse complement strand
TCTTGTTCTCAGATCGTAACTATAACTTCTTGGCATCGGATTTTACTATATTTTTTCTCTCTATATTTATACTATATTTTCTTCCTCTTGTCGCCATTTTCTTTGATTAAGCTATACGTTCGCTCGCAATGACGCCAAGCTATTTTTTCTATGACTTTTAAATGCCATGCGTAAGGTGAATTTATTTATATCAATATATCGTGAATAACCTAGTCTTATAACTGTTCCACATCGTTAGGAGTAAAGATTTCTTGTTGTTCAAAACTCTCAAGAGGACTGGTAGCATCTTGTTTATTGATCCTTGCGTAATCTTGTGCTTCAGATTCTGACCGTGCCACAATTACCGTTATGTTTGTGCTAAGATCAGCATGCAATCTGACCTCTACCACGAATGCACCTGTTGACTTTATCGGCTTCTTAAGAATGATATTTAAATGTGATATTGACTGTGAAGAAGCCTTAGATAAACTTTCGGCAATTTCTTTATTATTCACTGAACCAAACAACCGACCATCATCAGAAGACTGTCTAATAAAGATCAACTCTTTACTACTTATAATATTATTAATAGCTTCTGCTTCAGATCTTATTTTTAGGTCTTTTGCCTCAAGAACATGTTTTTGAGTTTCTATGAACTGTTTATTAATCTTTGTTGCCCTAATTGCTAATTTTCTAGGGATAAGATAATTACGAGCAAACCCCCTTTTTACCTTAAGAATTTTTGCAATTTTTCCGAGCTTTCTTACAGGTTTAATCAAAATAACTTCCATTTTATTCCTCTGCTCAAACTTGAAACACAAAAGGCAACAATGCTAGAATTCTAGCAATTTTTATAGCATTTTTCAGTTTTCTTTGTTTTTTGGTACATACATTAGTGATCCTGCTAGGTAGCATTCTACCACCCTCCGATACAAATTTTATTAACAAGTCAGGATTCTTGTAATCAATTATTGGAGCATTCACAATAGAGAGAGGGCAACCTTTACGTTTTCTAAAAAACACCCTTTTATTGGTTCTATCAGCCATTCTAGTCATTGACTTGGAGTCAGTAGCGTCATTTTCAAACATTTTAATCTTTTCCAATTTTATTACATTGAGTCTTTATTAATTGTTACATCCACTATTTCTTCATGGTCTAAACTTTTGCTTCTTAGAATCGGCGAAGGTTCAGCATTTATTGAATCAACATTTATATTAATAAATCTAATAATATTTTCACTTAGCTTCATTTTCCTTTCCATTTCAGTTATCACTGAAAAGTCAGTTTTAAGCCCCATAAAAACATAATGCCCTTTTTTGTTATTACCAATTTTATAGGCTAAACTTCTTAAACCCCAATACTCAGTTTTAACAACCTCACCATTACTATCTTCAACAATTTTAGTAAAATCATCGGTAATTTTATCTACATCAGCAGACGAAATATCTTGCCGTATGATAAAAACTGATTCGTAAAAAGCCATATATAAGAATCTCCAGCTACAAAATAAATATTTATAACAATAAAAAACATTTAATTCAAGTGTTATCTTTACTATAAGGCATAATTAATCTTTTGATTGCAGAATTGTAACCGTTTTACACGGACTGTAAACAAATAATTAAATTAGTAGACTTATGTTAATAAATTTAGTAGAAATTTATTAATTAATTCGATAATATTGCACTTTAAAAAGTTAAGTTTAATATCATTACAATAATTTACAATAATGTAACATTAGACTCTTGCATAACTAAATGATACTCTTTTGCTTTAGAATTGGTTTCGCAAAACTTTAGAGATTGACGCACTTTACTTAATAATTACGTATATGTCGTCTTAACACTCTCACCTTTTGTTTATGATCCAATTTTTCAAATCATTTGGATATACAAGAGAAGAATTTAGTTATGCCTAAAATCTTCATTTAATTAGTATTTAAAATGTTTGATAAATTACCACCTAGAATTCTTATTATAGAATCAACTAAAAGCGTTAACGCTTCTTTGTCTAACATCATAGAGAAAGCATGGTTTAATCTTATTAGGGCTAATACAGTAGAAAAAGCTATTTCTTTTTCTATTGCAAATCCCCCTGATATAATTATTATTGATTCGATAGTACAAGATAAAGTCGCTACAGATATAGCAACTACAATAAGAGAAATTGACGGTTTAGCGAAAATACCAATAATTTCTTTGTTACACCCTGGAGAATCTCCGTCTAACTACACTTTAGAAGATAATAACTTTGTTGCTTCTCTCATTAAACCATTCACGTCAGATCAACTAATGCTCTTAATAAGATCTTTATTAAGACACTCTAATTTGATTCTACAAGATAAAGTTATAAAATATAAAGAAGTGAATATGGATCTTACCACCTATAAAGTAACTAATAACGGCAGGATAATTCGTCTAGGACCAACAGAATTCAAAATTCTACAACTTTTCATAAAATCACCTAAAGTAATATTTTCCCGTCAAGATATTGTAGACAAAGTGTGGGGCAAGGATACGATTATTGACCTGCGTACTATTGATGTACATATAAATAGAATAAGAGCATCTTTAAGAAACAAAGGATCTGAACTGTTTATAAAAACGGTTCGTTCCACAGGATATTGCCTTGATTTACCAGATATTCAGGATTAAAGTAAGAAATTACCTGTTGTTAATCAAACACATATTTATTCAGAAACTCCTCATATAGTTCTTGTAAATGATACAGAATTTGCAATCTCAAAAATTTGGTGTAATGTTCTAAAATCTTAATAGCTCAGGTACAGAATACTCAACCAATAGTAGAATATTATGAAGCCAGATAAAATTAAAAATACCCTCATTGTACCACTATATATTATTATATTAATTATTGCAATACCGGTATTAAGTGAGACTATTTATGTTCCCTCACTTCCTAACTTAGCCAAAGATTTAGCAATTAGTGCTAATTTAGCTGAATACACACTTACTATTTAATTTGTTTGGTTTTGCTGTTGGTGTTTTAATATGGGGCAACTTATCTGATTCTTATGGGCGTAAGCTTTGTCTACTTACAGGATTTTTGATTTACGTCTTATCGTGCTGTATTTGTTATCTCGCAGATAATATAAATATGTTACTAGCTGCAAGATTTATGCAAGCTTTTGGTGCTAGTGTTGGCTCAGTATTAGGGACAGCCATAGCTAGAGATACAGTGGGACTGTTGAAAGAAGAGATAGGTATGGTATAATGAAAAAAAAGAAAAAAAGAGAGTTGTAGAATGTCTTCGAATCAAATGACAATGGTAAGTCTAAATCAGTTAGTTAACGCAA
>JAIRUG010000079.1 GCA_031254535.1 Rickettsia sp. | reverse complement strand
AATTGCAATCTTTTAAAAATATCAGAGTTGATGATTTTTTTTGTAATTTTTTAGACAAAAGATTTTGTTTCTTTTTTTTGAAATTAGAGCAAATTTTTATCTTTCAACGGTCCCATATTATATTTTTTACAATATTCAAACATAGATACAGTATTAGGGTGATTTATCCCGAACTCCTTTACTTGTGCCTTACCAAAAAATTTATAACTAAATAAATTTCTTGCTTTACATGACGCTTTAGCTCCTTGACTATACAAATAACTAACTTGAGCCACATTTTTACGGTTATCTCTATATAAATAATAATATATGCTATAAGCTTTATTATAAAAGTTTATAGCTTCTTTTATCTTATTTTCAGCAAATAGAATATCACCTTGCACTACATAACTAGCAGCTAAATCTGGATCTTCTGAATAATCTGCGTCTTTGGGATTCCTACGCTCATCGGTTAAAAATATGGAAATAGCTTTATTAATATGCTCTGAGGCTTGCTCTAGTTTACCCAACCCTAACTCACTTCTTGCCATTTGGATATAAATACAACCAAATATTTCAGGGGGCTCTTTTTTATAAGATTTATACAAATTATATAACTGTTTAAGTTGAACATGTGCTCTTTGGTATTTTTTAAGATAATTCAATATTTCTGCTTTAAGTAGATAAGGATATACAAGAATTAGGTCATCAGGACTTATTCCCTTTTTAATAATTCCTTCTATAGTTCTATTATTTTGCTCTAATGATTTACTATATTTACCTTGTACAAATAATAAAAGTGACTTAGCTCTAGTTAAATAGGCTATGTCATTTTTATCTATTAAACCTTTATTCTATAATTTGAATGTTTTTTTCTGCTTCTTGAACCTGTCCTAATGCAAGATTAGATTGTGCTAAATTAAAAGGTACAGTCCATTTGTGATAGTCATAACCTTTTACACTATCTAATATTTCTTGTGCTTTTGTACAATAATTTATTGCTATTCTATAGTTAGAATAACTCATATGATACCAACATGTTGCATGTAAGTATTTTGCATATATATTTTTCATCATTATTCATTAACCATAATTTAAACTTTTTTTGCTGAGCAATTTTATTAAACCACTGGAGCTTTTTTTCTAGGCTATAATAATTATGAATATTATAATACTGAACCATTGATTGGAGGTTAAGTCGCATAATTTTATATATATTTAAGTTATATTTTTCTGAATTTTTTAAAATTATTTCAAAATTCTCAGATATAGTTTTAGCACTGTTAAAAAGACGTGCTTTTATTGAGCTCTTTGGTATGTAATTTATTAACTTGGTAATAATATTATCTAAATCCGTTTTATTATTACTATTTCCATTTATCTCAGCCACTTTCTGAGCAATAACATCGTGCATTTCAAAGATCGGATTAATCTCATGTAGCTCAATGTTAGATATTAGGGCAAATTTAGATAATTGATAAAGATCATCATCTAGAGTATTTTGATCATCAGTGACAATTTTTAAAAGTTCTTTTGAGAAACCTTGATTATTTATTAAGGCTATTTTATTTAGTAATTTTTTAGTACTTGGCTTTAATTCATTGATAACTAATGTAATATTTAATTTTGTCTGTTGATTGGTGGATCTTTTCCTTATATTCCTTTTTACCTAAACCTTGTACATTGTTTAATAATTGTGCACCTTGTACTATCATGATAGGATAACCAGCAAATTCTTTGCTCAAGAATTTTGCTAATTTGGTATCATTATTTTCTAGAAGATTATTAGCTAGAATAATGGCTTCACTTTTTTCAAAGGCAGTCATTTTGATTATATTAGGTAATATTTCACTATCTTGGGAACAAAATATAACGTGCCCGTTATGTTCCCAATCAATAAACTCTTGAACTTTTTTATTTTCACTTATCTTTAAGTTATCGAATACCAGCAACCATTTATCTTGATTCAATAAATAGTTCATTATTTCTTTTCGTATTAATGTTATATCTTCTGATAATATTAGATTAGATTTATCAGTACTATTAATAGCTTTTGCTAGCTTTAGCAACTCTTCATCAATATCTAAATTACAGTCAATAAGCCAAATAAGTTTGTAATTATTTTGATTCTCATAACAATACATTCTAGTAAGTTGTGTTTTCCCCATGCCGCTGGTGCCTACAATACTTGCTTGTCGATATTTAATTAAATTATTCTTAAGTAGATTTAATTGTTTGACATGATCGACAAAATAAGTAACTGGTGTAACAAAATTAGATATTTGTTGTTGAGCAAATGAATTATGTGGCATTGTTAATAACATTATTAATGTTAAATATTTATTCATTTTATTCCTCTGCTTTTTTACTTGTAACTTAATATATTATATTTGCGTAAGGGGAGGGTGTTCTGGTTAAGAATATCCCATGCGTCATTGCGAAGAGGCGTAAGCTCACTTTTCTGGATTGCTTCGTCGCTCTAAAGTAGCTCCTTGCAATGACGTTGTAGTGTCATTGCGAGGAGGCATAGCCGACGAAGCAATCCATTTCTAGTCACTTTCTGGATTGCATCAATACTACTAAACTAGCCCCTCGCAATGACAGTATAGGGTACGTACGTAAGTAAGTAGCTCCTCGCTAATAGACAGTATAATATAACCTAATTCAAATGTATTCCACTATACATATCAGACTCAAGCTCCCCAATAAGAGTTCTGCAGTAATTATCTAACTGATTGAAGTCGTTATGTGGAATTTTTGCATAATTTGTGTAATAGGGTGATGACAGTCCCATACCCCATAGACCACTGTCCAATATAGCTCTGTCGTGAGAACAAAGAAAAGCTTTCATAGCACATAGTGCTGTTCCTGAATGGCCAATTGTTAGAAGTATATTGTAACCAATTTCTTTAAATTTTTCAGCAAGAGCTTGATTCCCAAAGTTATGATTGTTGTGATTAGAGAAGTAGATATACCCTGCTACAGAATTTTTTGTTTTGTCATATATGCTCTTTAAAGTTTCCTCATCAAGATTTTTATATATACTGGGATTATAACAAGCAGCATTTTCACACTCATTTGTAGCTTCAGTATTATTATTTCCTAAAGACAATAAAATCTTAGCTCTAGAGAAAGAGAGTTCACCTTTCTGTTTTAAGTCGTTTGTTTGATTTTTAGCGGCATTAAGGGCAGCAAGTTGTATATCTGGACTTGTTGTTTTGTCTGCTATTTCTTTTAAGATTTGATAATGCTCTTCAGAAGCTATCTTGTTACACTCATATGATTTTTTACAAGATTCAATACAATTGTTATAGAGTCCTAATTCATAATATTCCTTAGCTAATAAATTCAAAACTTTACTGTCCCAAATGAGATTATATTCATCTTGAGATATTTTAACAATTTTACCACAAATTTTTTCAGCAGCTTCTGCTATTTCTTTAGCTTTTTCCGGGTTCTTTACAGATAAAAATCCAGAAGCTAAAGCCTTCAAAACTTTTAAATCATCAATGATTTCATATGCATTAAAGCCGCTCTTAATAGTATTATTACAAAGTACTACAATTTGATCCTTAGCACTTGGTGTTCCTGAATCAAGAAGTTCCGTTACCTTTTTTACTAGCTCTGTGGCATCAGCACTGACATTAGTTGTAGGAATAGGTACAACACCAGTTTGATTACTTTCTAAAGTTTGACCCATAACATCTGATGTTTTTGAATCAGGAAGCTCCGTTACCTCTTCTACTAGCTCTGCGGCATTAGTACTGACATTAGTTGTAGGAGTAGGTACAACACTTGGTATAGAGACAGTTTGATTACCTTCTAAAGTTTGATCCATAACACCTGGTGCTCTTGAATCAAAAAGCTCAGTTACCTCTTTTACTAGTGCTGTGGTATTAGTATCGACATTAGTTATAGGAGTAGGTACAACACTTGGTGTAGGGACAGTTTGATTACCTTCTAAAGACATATTATATTCACTAATATCCGGATAGATGGGGGTATATGTCGGAGGAAGCGACTCTGAAACATCTTTATTTTTAACTATTTCTGTATGCTGAGAATTCGACTTTGAAGAGGCAGTGAGTGTAATTAAAGTATCTTTAGATGAACCTTCACTTTGTATTTCCTCTAATTTAGATTTTGTTTCATCTTTGATTTGGAGTTTATTTTGCTCTCTTTCAGCATCGAGTTCAGCTTTAACTTTAGCTGTTTTGGCTTCTAATTTAGCTTTATATTGCTGCTCTACCTTGATTTCTGCAACCCTAGCTTCAGTAGTAACAACTTGTGTAATAGCTTGCTTTGCTTTCTCTTTTGCTTTTTCAAGTTCTTTGCATGCTATTTCTTCTTCCCTGCTTACAGGAGCAGCTGTTTCCTGTATCTGAGGCTGAGGGCTATGTTGTTTAGCACGCTCCCCAGCTTGATCAGTAAGATCACTGTACTGAAGCTTAGTCTTTTGATCAATAGCTTTATCATCAGATAGAGATACCTGTTTAAACTTCTTCTGTAAATCTCCAAAGATTTTAGCAAGAACTTTATCTTCTTTTGTACGGTTAACTATTGTTTCAGTACAAACTTTCCAACATTGCTCAAGTTTCGAGAGTGTACCTTCTTTTATACAAATCTCGACATATTTTGCAAGTACTTTAGGAATGTTGCAATTTGCTACCAAAGGTGTTATCTCATTAAAAGCTGCAACATAGTTTTCTTCTGAAGTTTTAAGGTGTGAATCCACTGCATTTAAGGCTTGTTGTACCAATGGATAATATATTTGTTTATAAATATTTTGTACTACTAGTTCTGAATTTTGCATATTTGTTAGTACTTTGTATAGTTCTATTATAAACTCATTTCTACTAGCACTAAGGCTACCACACCCCTTTAAATATGTACTTGCGTTTTGGCCTGCTCGGAAAACACTAATAGCTTGACACTTGTTTAACTCAAAAGATAGTTTTGCTCTGATCTCACCTGAAAGTGGAGACTCTTTTATAGTTTTAACTAAATTATCACGTATGATATTATTTGACTTATATTCCGATGAATCAAGAGGCGTATTAATTTTTGTTATATTGCCAGTTTCTTGAAGAAATTTAATGCGACCTTCAAGGATTGTTTGTAGTTCTGTTATAAAGTCACTTGAATTAATATTAGTCTTCTCCCACATCTTTAAATATGTACTTGCATCTTGACCTGCTCGGAGAGCAATAATGGCTAGAGATTTGTTTAACTCAAAAAGTGATTGAGTATCCTCTATCTTATTTAGTAATGGGTCATATTCTTTCTTAAGTACTTTATACGCCTCTTTATCAAAAGGTGTACTAATTGCCTGTGTATTGCCATATTCTTGGAACAAATTACTAACCTTTTTTTTAAAGTGCTCTTGTTTTGCTTTCTTACTTTCAGGTGATGTTTTGTTAAATAGTGATAATGGCATAATATCCTCTTATATATTCATTTAATTAATTGTTAGTAACAGATTCTTGCATAACTTATTTAACTATAAAGTAATTTTGTTGTTAAAATTAAGCAGAGAATCATCATAAATACTAAACTATTTTTATGTTGGTTAAAGTTCTTTGCTTAATTTTTTTCTTCAAATTTCTTTCTTATAAATAAATAGCTATACAAAGAACCCATATGTAAATTAAGACAGATTTATACTTAATAATCAAGTAATATTAAGTATTTTTTTAAATATTTACAATAATTAGTAACTTTTTTGTAACTTATGATATTTTTGCAAAATCTAAATTGTTCAAGTGTTTTATAGTGTATATCAAAATTTTCTCCCACTAAGCAAAAAAGTAATTAAATTTCAATATTTTTATAGAATTGCTGGCTATAAAATAAAAACTACAATTTTTATTGAAAATATGATAAAGATTTAACTGTAGCTAACTCGATTAGCATTGTGCCAAATTCACATACGTCTATTAGCGAGCGAACGTATGTGCATACACGTCATTGCGAGCGAACGTACGTGAGCGTGGCAATTGTAAGTTATAAGTATCCATGAAGCTTGTTCATATGGATTGCTTCGTCGCCACTAAAGTAGCTCCTCGCAATGACGATGGGACAATTATATTAATAATAAACTAAAGAGATTTTAAATGGCTTATATTATTGGTAATACAGGTAGATGGCAATATGTGATAGGCGTCGAGATTCATGCCCAAATTTCTTCAAAATCCAAACTTTTCTCTGGTAGTTCTACCGAATTTGCTGCTCCTCCTAATTCACAAGTATCTTTGATTGATGCAGCAATGCCTGGAATGCTACCAATGTTAAATGAACATTGTGTCCATCAGGTAATTAAAACTGGTCTTGGACTTAAGGCAAAAATTAATCTTAATTCAAGATTTGATCGTAAGAATTACTTTTATCCGGATCTACCGCAGGGCTATCAAGTATCACAATTCTATCATCCAATCGTTCAAGATGGTTATTTGGATATAGTAACTGAACAGAGAACAACCAAAAGGATCAGAATTAATCGTGTGCATTTAGAACAAGATGCTGGTAAGTCCATCCATGATCAATCTCCTTATTACAGCTTCATTGATTTAAACCGATCTGGTATAGGATTAATGGAAATTGTTACTGAACCAGATCTTGATTCGCCGGAAGATACGGCTAAATTTGTTCGCAAACTCAGGACTTTGTTGAGGTATATAGGAAGTTGTGATGGCGATATGGAAAAAGGCTCATTGCGTTGCGATGCTAATGTTTCAGTCAGGCTTGCTGGGGATCCACTTGGCATAAGGTGTGAGATCAAGAATATCAATTCGATTCGTAATATTATGCGAGCAATAGAGTTTGAAGCAAATAGGCAAGTAAATTTAATTGAAGCTGGGCAGACAATAATACAGGAGACTAGACTGTTTGATGCTGACACTGGTGAAACTAGAACGATGCGTTTAAAAGAAGAATCTCATGACTATCGATATTTTCCTGATCCAGATTTATTGCCAATAGTTATATCTGAGGAGTTAATAGAACAATTGGCTAGAGATTTGCCAGAACTGCCAGATGCAAAAATTCAAAGATATATGACAGAGTATGGTTTAAGTGCATATGATGCTGAAGTTCTGGTAGCTGATGAGCAGGTGGCATATTATTTCGAAGCAGCAGTTGGCTTATGCAATCCCAAAATACTTGCTAATTGGATTATTAGTGAGTTATTTGGTCAGCTTAATAAAAATTCCATTAGCTTAAATGAATGTAAAATTACCCCGAAAATGCTTGGTCAAATGGTAAAACTAATAGAAGATGGGGTGATTTCAGGAAAGATTGCCAAAGTAGTTTTCGAAACTATGTTTGAAACTGGAGAAGATCCGGAAAAAATTATTAAAGAAAAGGACTTAGTGCAAGTGTCAAATAGTGATATACTAACTGCTATAATTGACGGAATATTGTTAGAAAATCCTGACTCTGTTGCCGCCTATAGAAGTGGTAAGGATAAGTTATTTGGTTTTTTTGTTGGACAAGTAATGAAAAAAACTGAAGGAAAAGCAAACCCTAACCTAGTGAATGATTTATTAAAGGAGAAATTACAATAATTAAAATATTAGGTATTGAGTCAAGTTGCGATGATACTGGCGTAGCAATAGTTACCTCAAACAAAGAGATTTTATCAAATATTGTTATTTCCCAGCACCAAGAACATAAGGCTTTTCAAGGGGTAGTACCGGAGATTGCTGCCAGATCGCATTTGCAAAATTTAGAAAAAGCAGTTAGATATGTTTTAGATGAAGCTCATCTTGAACTATCCAATATAGACGGAATCGCAGCTACTTCTGGTCCTGGCTTGATAGGTGGGGTGATAGTTGGCTCAATGTTTGGCAGAATAGTTGCTAGTGTCTTAAAGAAGGCCTTTATTGCAGTTAACCATTTAGAGGGACATTTACTTACTGCTAGATTAACCAATAAGGCTGAGTACCCTTATCTATTCCTGTTGGTTTCAGGAGGGCATTGCCAATTTGTTGCTGTCCAAGCGTTGGGTAAGTATAAAATTTTAGGACAAACTATCGATGATTCGGTAGGAGAATGCTTTGATAAAGTAGCTAAAATGCTGAATTTACCTTTCCCTGGAGGGGTAGAAATTGAGAGAAGAGCAAAATTTGGCAATCCATTTAAGTATATTTTGCCAAAGCCTATTATTCATCAAGCTGGCTGTGATATGTCATTTTCAGGTTTAAAGACAGCAGTACGGATATTAATATCCAAATTACAACCTATAGGTGGTCAAGAGATTAATGATATAGCTGCCAGCTTTCAATATGTAGTTGGAGAAATCTTATCAATAAAAATGCTTAATAGCTTTACAATGTATGAGAAATTTATCGGTAAGTCGGCATTATCACAAAAAACCTGCGTGCTTGCCGGTGGAGTTGCCGCTAATGCTTATTTGAAAACTATACTTAAGCATCAAGCAGAAAAACAGGGATATGTACTTTTAGTACCGCCAGCACATTTATGTACCGATAATGCTGCTATGATCGCTTATGCTGGGCTAGAACGTTTGCAAAATAATCTTACTAACTCATTCAATTTCTGCCCTAGAGCAAAATGGAGCTTAGAGGATTTATATAGCTAACCCGTTAATGTTCCAGGTTATGTCATTGCGAGAAGGCGTAGCCGACGAAGCAATCCATATGACAAGTTTCATGGATTGCTTCGTCGGCTACGCCTTCTCGCAATGATATTTGGGAATTTATAACAATATCAAAAGCCTATTCGGGTTAGCTATATTAGAATTTTTGGGCAGAAATTAGTTGTGTTTACTATAAGATTTACTATAATGAGCTATTTAAAAGGCTTTATCTTAAAGAGTTAATATTACCGACTTTATGTTGGTGAGACTTAAGGAGGATTATGTATAGAATTAACTTTGTTATTATAATCTTATCTTTCATGCTTACAGGTTGTTGTCTTCCAGCTATTTTTACTGTGGCAAGTACTTCTACTATTGCAGCTGCAAAAGATCAATCAGTTTCCGAAACAATTGATGACGTAAAAATATCAACGAAGATCAAAGCTTCTTTTATAAAAAATAATTTCAGGGAATTATATACTAAGATTAAGGTTGAGGTAGAACAGGGTAGAGTACTACTGATTGGAACCATAGACAAAAAAGAAGATGCATTAAAAGCTGTAGAACTTGTCTGGGATGTAACAGGAGTTAGTGAAGTTATTAATGAACTGGTAATAGATAAAAAAAGTGATCATTTTGACTTAGTGCAATATACTAAAGATGCTATGATTACTAGTCAAATTAAGGCTAGAACTTTTGTTAAACGAGATATAAAGTGGGTAAATTACACTATTGTTACAGTTAATAATATAGTATATATATTTGGTCTAGCAAGGTCTGAGGAAGAGTTAGAAATGGTCACTTCTATTGCTTCCCAAATCAATGGTGTAGAAAGAGTTGTTTGTCACGTTAAAATAAAGGAAGCTGAAAAGATTGATAATAAACATGTGTAAATAAAAGTGAAATTTAGCCCTATTCCTATTCTTTTGTTGCTAATTTATTGTATGGGACTTAGCTCTTGTTCTATTCCACCAAAGACTAGACTATATAGTAAATTATCGAAGGAAGATCCTAAAAATGTTCATTATAAAGGACATTATAAGATAGGCAAAAAATATACTATCAAAGGTAAGACTTATAAGCCTAAGGAAAATGTTAATTGCAATGAAGTAGGTATGGCGTCTTGGTATGGTTCCAAGCATAATTTCCATGGGAAAAAAACAGCAAATGGTGATACCTATAATAAACATATGCTAAGTGCAGCTCATCGTAGTTTGCCGTTGCCTAGTTTGATCAAAGTTACTAACTTAAGTAATAATAAATCTCTGATTCTTATGGTTAATGATCGTGGTCCTTTTAAAGGAAACCGTATTATAGATGTTTCAGAAAAATCTGCTGAAATTTTAGGATTTAAAAGACATGGTATAGCAAAAGTTAGAGTACAATATATGCATAAAGAGACTAAAGAATTTTTGAATAATATTTCTTTAAAACCTAAGGAAAATTGTATTGCACAAAAAAAAGTAGCTAATCCTAAATGTAGTATTAATTGTCATATCAAATTAGTAAATCTAAAATATAAATTGGCAGTTAACCCTTGATAATTTAAGAATGATAACTTAACAGCCTTGTTATCATTCTCACGATAAGGAAGGTTTACTAAATAGTTGAGAGTATAGAGGAGTTGTAGATGATTGTTCCCGGGAAATATAAACTAAATAGTACTCAATATCTCGAGTCTTATAGAAAGATATTGTTACTTAGAAGATTTGAAGAAAAATGTGGACAGCTTTATGGTATGGGTCTAATAGGTGGGTTTTGCCATTTATATATTGGACAAGAAGCAATAGTTACTGGTGTGGATTTAGCAAAACAGCTTGGCGATAGTAGTATTACCAGCTATAGAGATCATGCCCATATTATTTCAGCGGGAACTGAAGCAAAATATGTATTAGCAGAATTGATGGGTAAAAAAACTGGTTGTGCAAAAGGTAAGGGAGGGTCCATGCATATGTTTGACATACCGAATAAATTTTATGGTGGGCACGGCATAGTAGGAGCCCAGGTACCTATTGGTACAGGCCTGGCTCTTGCTGAAAAATATCGGGATACTAATAATATCTGCTTTACTTTTTTAGGAGATGGGGCAGTAAACCAAGGTCAGGTATACGAGTCTTTTAACATAGCAGCACTATGGCAATTACCAGTAGTGTATGTGATTGAAAACAACCAATATGCCATGGGCACCTCTGTGGCTCGTTCCACTTTTATTACTGATCTTTATCGGAAAGGAGAATCATGTGGTGTTCCAGGGTTTAAGGTTGATGGTATGTCATTGGAGCAAGTTTACGACTATGCCAAACAAGCTGCAGAGTATGTGCGAAGTCAGAGTAGACCAATAATATTAGAAATGGATGCCTATCGTTATAGAGGACATTCCATGTCCGATCCAGCTAAATATCGTAATAAGGACGAAGTGGAAAACTATAGAGAACAAGATCCAATATCACACATCAAAAGTACTATTTTGCTTAACCAATATGCTAGCGAAGAACGTTTGAAGGAAATTGAGAAGGAGGTGAAAGAGATTATTGTAGAGGCAGTTGAGTTCTCAGAAAAATCAGCCTTACCGGATGAAGAAGAGTTGTATACTAATATTTATGTTGGGTAAGTAAGATCACTATGATACAAAAGACAGTACGAGAAGCTTTACGTGAAGCAATGCAAGAAGAGATGCTAAGGGATGATAGAGTGTTTATTATGGGAGAAGAAGTTGCCCTGTATCAGGGAGCCTATAAAGTAACCCAAGGTTTGTTGGAGCAATTTGGTCCCAAAAGAGTAATTGATACGCCAATAGTAGAGCATGGTTTTACTGGTGTAGCTATTGGGGCAGCATTTTTAGGGCTACGTCCGATTGTTGAATTTATGACATTTAATTTTGCCATGCAAGCAATGGATCAAATAGTTAACTCTGCTGCTAAGACTCATTATATGTCTGGTGGAACCATTAAATGTCCAATAGTATTTCGTGGACCAAATGGGGCAGCAAGTCGAGTTGCCGCTCAACATAGCCAAAATTATACGGCTTGTTATAGTCATATTCCGGGATTAAAGGTAGTTGCTCCCTATAGTGCAGAAGAGCACAAAGGGCTTTTAATGACTGCTATTCGTGATGACAACCCAGTGGTTTTTCTAGAAAATGAAATTCTCTATAATCATAGTTTTGAAGTTCCAGAAATAATTGAGCCTATTCCTTTTGGGCAAGCTAAGAAACTTATGGAAGGCGATGATGTCACCATAGTAACATTTTCCTTGCAAGTTAAGTTGGCTTTAGATACAGCAAATAGTTTGCAGGATAATGGCATTAACTGTGAGGTAATTGATCTCAGAACGATCAAGCCTTTAGATATAGAAACTATATTGCAATCAGTCAAAAAGACTAATCGATTGGTTGTTATAGAAGAAGGCTGGTTTTTTGCAGGGGTTGGAGCAACTATAGCTAGCATGGTAATGAGCCAGGCATTTGATTATCTAGATGCTCCTATAGAAATTATCTCGGGTAAGGATGTTCCTTTAGCATATACTGTTAATTTAGAGAAATTAGCATTACCAACTATTGAAGACGTTATTAACGCTGTAAAAAAAGTGTGCTATGTTCAATGAAAATTAATAGACCTCTTGCAAAACTCTACTTCTGCTGGTAATTTGTGCGTCGATCCGGTACTCGAATCACAACTGTTGAAAGTTAAAAAAGGTGTTAAAATATAACTAAAGATTGTGTATAAATTAAGTTCATATAAATAATGACTTAAGAATATGCAGATATCAGAAATAATGGATTTAATAGA
>JAIRUG010000098.1 GCA_031254535.1 Rickettsia sp. | reverse complement strand
GCTTCATGCAAAATTTCTACCATCTTTTCGAATGTAGCTCGTTTCACACCTGTTAGCCGTCTAAATTTCTCACCTGTTAACTCTAATATCTGATTGTTTCTCATCTCCACCTCCAATCAATAGCTTAATTCCTATTTTCTTGCTACTCTAGTTTCGAAAGAGGTCTATTGCAAGACCACGTAGTGGTCGTGGCAATCCATTTCTAATCACTTTTCTGGATTGTTTTGTCGCTACTAAAGTGGCTCCTAGCAATGACTTTTGTGAATTGGGAGTAATGTTAGTCGGGTTAGCTATGCATTTATTGGTATGTAAGAGGCAATCATTAAATTTCATCGGAATGTCCTACTTATGATATGGATGGTTTTCTGTTATAGTCTGAGTCCGATATATTTGTTCTAATAATATTATCTTTACCATTTGATGGGGCATAGTCATTTTTGAAAGGCTAAGATTGATATTGGCTTGTTCAAGGATAGATTTATCTAAACCGAATGCTCCACCAATAATAAATTGTATATTTTTGCCTGATTGCAAATTATTTGCTATTAATTTTGTAAATTCATGGCTATTATAACTCTGACCAATAATATTTAGTACTATTTTACATGATTTTTCTTCTAAGAGTTCGTTAATTAATTTGCCTTCAAATTGTTTAATTTGTTCAGCTGGTAATTTTTTTGAATAACAAATCTCTGTAGATTTTATATTATATTTTATCAATTTCTGATAATCTCTAGCAATTGGTTGATAATAATTATTAAGTTTGCCAACAGAAATTATTTGTCTCATTATTTATTGATTAATTAACTTAATTATACACCATAAAAGTTATGCACTAAGTAAAAGTTAGAAAATTATATTGACTTTTTATATTTTTTTAATTAAAATGTTAATGAGCTTTAATCTATAACTTTAAGCAATTATGGCAGCACATCTGGCTGTCAATAAGACATAAAAACTAACTTGACATGGGTTGTCTAAAATAATTATTTTTCATTTACCCACAAACTTATCCACAATTTATTTTACTTATTTGACAAATATCCCTTGATCAATTTTTCAGCAATGTGCACAGCATTTAAAGCCGCTCCCTTACGTAAATTATCGGCTGTAATCCATAAATTAATGGTATTTTTTTGACTATGATCCTGTCTAATTCGTGAGACATAGACAAGATCCGTACCTACCACGTCTTTGGGAGTAATATATTGTATGGCATCTAAATGACAATTAACCGCAATAGAATCTGATTCTCTGAGAATATCTTGTACTTCTTCAGCATCTATAGCTCCACTAAATTCAACATTAACTGAAATAGCATGACCAACAAACACCGATACTCTGACACAAGTTACACTAGCTTTAGCGTGTAACCCTATAATTTTTTCTAATTCCAAGGCAATCTTAGATTCTTCACCAGTAGAGCCATCTTTATTAAAATCACCTATATGTGGGAATAAATTAAAAGCTATTTGTTGTGGAAAAGCTTTAGGAGCGATGTCATTAAAAACATATTTTGCCTTGGTTTGCTCATAAAGCTCTTCCATTCCTTTCTTGCCAGCTCCTGAAGTCGACTGATAGGTTGATATAACCATTCTCTTAATCTTTACGGCATTATCCAAAGGCTTTAATGCGGTAGCTATAGGAGTAGTGCAACAATTCGGATTAGCTATAATATTTTTAATAGTATAATCTCTTAGGCTCGCTAGATTAGCTTCTGGAACTATCAAAGGAATATTAGGATCAAGTCTAAAAAATGATGATTTGTCGATAACTATGCAGCCTTGTTCGACAACCCTGGGTATATATTTCTGTGATATTTCTGATCCAGCTGAAAAGAAAGCAATATCTATTTTGCTAAAATCTACACTATCTATATCAGATGTTTTTATAGTCCCATTTCCAAAACTAATCTCTTTACCTTTAGATTCAGTCGATGCTATAGCGTAGATATTATTAATTGGAAAATTTCTCTCAAACAAAATTTCTAAAGTTTCTCTCCCAACATTACCTGTTGCACCAACCACTGCAATATTATATTTTTTTATCATATTTACTTAACTTAATTGTTTTATATAGCTAACCCTAATAGTATTTATGTCATTGCAAGGAGCTACTTTGCAACACACCGTCTATTAGAGACCACGCAAGTAGATCGTGGCAATCCACATTCATTAGATTGGATTGCATCAATGCCACTAAAGTGGCTCCTCGCTAATAGACACTAAGGCTAAATACTAATCGGATTTATAACGTTGCCAATTCAAGTTAATTGATTATATAATTGCTGGTTTGTAAGTTCAAATCTCAACCTCTTACAAATTTCTCAGAAGGTAAATTTTCCATGAGATTTTTGGCTATTTCACTATCTGACATACTATTATTTTTTGTAGATTGCATATATATAGCTACTAATTCTACCATTTTATTGCAAAACTCAGATTGCAGCATTTGAGAAGCTTCTAGTTTTTGTCTATTCATTAAATCTACAATCTCGAGTTTTTTGCTTTCTAGAAACTTATCAATTTCTGCGTTTTGTTGTTCAATTAGATTATTGGCAGCTTCTTTGCCATCTTTAAGCATTCCTTCTCTTAGAACCTCAATCTGTTGTATTTGCTTTACAGCATCTTCAAATAGTAAGGTCATATCTTCGTTAAGCTTTTGGGCTTCTAAGACTTGGTTTTTGATAGCAATAATTTTATCATCTAACGACTTTAAAATTATATTTTTTATCGGTCTATAGACTAAATACACAAAAATTAGGAAACAGATAGCTAGCCAAAATTTTTCGTCAAATAATTGTATCATTTTATCTCATTATTTTATCTTTTTATAAGATTCTTTTAGTAATTCTACATCAACCTGTTGATTAGTAATTTTTTGAATTAATAATTTTGCTAAATTGACACATGAGTCATTTTCATCAAGCCAAAACGATTTATTAATTGCTTCTATATCATGAAGATTATTTTCAATTTGTACTTTCAATTCATTATGGAGCTGCTTTTTTTTTGACAAAAAAGCAGCTTCCATCGCATCTTTAGCTTCTTTCTTAATATTTTCTACGATATTTGATGTTTCTTCCAGCTTACTAGCATATTGCTTATGCAAACTATCAGCTTTTGCTGCAAGACTTTCTGCACTAGCAATATTAGTATCTATATAATCTTTCCTATTCTTAAGAATTTTTTCAGTTAACGGTACGATGAACTTATGAACTAGAAGGTATAAGAAGCTGAAAGCAACTACCAACCAAAAGATTTGTGAACAATAAAAAACAACGTCAAACTGAGGCATGGTTATCTTAAGCAAATATTAGCAAAATTGCAATTACAAACGAAAATAAACCCATAGCCTCGGTAAGCCCCGCACCAATTAATGCCACTCTTTGTAATTGTTCAGCAGATGAAGGGTTACGAGCAATTGAAGTTAGTAATGCACTGAATATATTACCTACACCAATGGCAGCACCTAGCATACCAATAGCCATAAGACCTACACCAATAAATTTTAGAGACGTTATGTTCATATTATATAAACTCCTAATAAAAATTTCTAATGTGAATTTACAGCATCATTCAAATATACACAAGCAAGAATTGTAAATATATAAGCTTGAAGTATTGCTATAAAAATTTCAAATCCAATAAGGATAACAATTAGGGGGATTGGTAAGAATTTAAGGAAAATCATTAATGAAACTATAAATCCTGCCATCACCTTTAATAACACATGTCCTGCCATCATGTTAGCTGCTAACCTTAAAGATAAACTTATGGGTCTTGCTAAATATGCAAATAATTCTATTACGATCATAAGCGGAGCTAGCCACAAGGGAGTACCTTTAGGTAAAAACATTGATAAAAAATGGAGACCATGATTAATAAAACCAATAATTGTCACCATAAAAAATATCACAATTGCTAAGGTAAATGTTACTACAATATGGCTAGTAACAGTGAATCCGTAAGGAAGCATTCCGAGCAAGTTACATAATAAAATAAACATAAACAAGGTGAAAATAAATGGTATAAACTTACGCCCCTTCTCTCCAACATTTTGACTTAACGTCACTGTAATTATATCATAAATTATTTCAGCACTAAGTTGTAATCTAGACGGAATAATTTTTTCTGATTTTAAAGCTAAATAAAAATACAACAGAGCTATAACCCCAGCAAGTACCATATACAAACTGGAATTGGTAAAACTAATATCAAAACCAAATAAGTTAATTTCTACTAGTTTCTTTATTGCAAATTGATCTAAAGGACTATGGGACATTACTTTTTATATTTAATTTTTGCCAAATTATTCTAAAACCTGCAAGCATACCTATCAATAAGAATATTATAATACAAAATGGTTTAGAATGAAACAATTTATCTAATGTAAAACCAACAATTAACCCCAACATCACACTAGAAACTAAATCTAATGCAATAGCAAACGCATCAATTTGTTTTTCTGGATTAAGCTTAGAACATCGAGGATTATTTGTTTTAAGTTTCTTAATTCTTTCTTGGATATCTTCTAACTCTTTTTGTTCCACATGTATAATTCCTATTTAGGTATAGGGTGAGTAGTAGAGTTTTCTAATGCTTTATCAATTGTCTTAGAAAGAGTTTGTAAATCATAGCCGTTGGTCTGTATGCCATTAACAAAGAATGTAGGTGTACCAACAAAATTTGGGACACTAGCAGCAAGGTTAGTATTGGCAAGTAATATTTCAACAATTTGGTTATTATTAAGACATTTAGCATAAGTTTCTGCTGATACTCCGCCAATTTGAGCTATATTTGTTAGCAATTCACGATATCTATTACTGCTTCCCCATTTATCTTGTTGTGATAATATCACACTTTGGAATTTAAGAAAACTATCTTTATTATTTTGACAACGCTGCAAAATTGCTGCATCTAAATCTTGCTTATTACCAATAAATTCACGAATTATGTAAGCAATTTTATTAGTGTCAATATATTTCTCTTTAAGTTTCGGTAAAATTGTGTCATGATAATAAGCACAATGTGGACAAGTTGGAGAATAATATTCAACTACCACTATATTTGCCTTAACATTACCAAGAACTATATCATTTGGGCTAACATTGAACGTTGGCTTATAAGACATATGTTGTGGGCTAGCAACCTGTACATCAGTCTTTACATCAGCAGATTCAGCTTTTGCAGAATTATTTGTTGTTTCTAAAGACTCCTCCTTATCAGTTGAAGTCGTAGGGTCTTGCTGGTCTACTTTCTGATTATCTACTATTATGTCTAATTTATCATTAGCAGGGTTGTCATTATTTTCTTGTTTTGCCACCTCTGCCTGAGTCACCTCGACCTTATTGTCAGGTTGCTTATTTTCATTATTAGATTTATCATTTTCTTCTGAACATGATATTAACAATAATGAAACTATAACGATAAGGATATTCTGCATAAGTCTGGATATACTTTTTAAGTTAAATTAAAACACAAATATTATATAAATATAAAGTTTCACTTACCTTTAAGCAATAAAAAAATGAGCGTTCACGGTTTTCAATGAAGAGAAATAAAAAGCTTGAAAAGATGTTAGCTATAATCTTAGAACGATAATTTTAATTTTAGTGAACCTTGATGGCTGGAATATTTAGCATTAGAAACTAAATAATCATATACTGCCATAATGTCTGTTGGCTCGCGTTTTATATTAATAGTTCCACCAATTTTATAGTGGTATACTCAATTAACCTGAAGAGTTGCAGAAATGGTTAACGGTAATAGTTTGGAAATTATCATTTATTAAGGTACGTAACCTATCTTTATAATCGCTGATGTTGCTAAAAAATTTGT
>JAIRUG010000018.1 GCA_031254535.1 Rickettsia sp. | reverse complement strand
TTCTTTTTTTACCAACATATTCACCAGATTTGAACCCAATAGAGCATTACTGGTTTAAAATTAAGCAGCAGAGCAGGAAAAGTGCTGGTAATTTCTCTGATTTCTTTCAGGCAGTTTGGCAGCATTAGCTGATGTCGCCATATTATCTGGTTAAGCTATACGTGAGTGTGGCAATCCATGAAGCTTGTATATGGATTGCATCAATGCTACTAAAGTAAATTTTCGCAATGACTTTAAGATATTTTAACCACATATTTCATCTCCCTAGAATATCAACAGGTTAACTATATAACATATTACTCAACAATCAATCCCTTCAATTTATAGACCAACTCTAAGGCTTGCTTAGGGGAGAGTTGGTCAGGTTCGATTTTGTTAATTTCTTCTTTTAACTTATTGAATTTTATCTCTTTTTTACTTTCTATTGGCAAGTTAAATAAACTTAAATTGTTTGATTCGGTGTTTAATATATTCTTATTTTTGTATGTTGCGGTTTTTTCTAATTTTGTTAAAATGTCGTTCGCCCTAATTATAACAGATTTTGGTAGCCCCGCTAAGTAGGCTACATGAATTCCATAAGATTTATCAGCTGCCCCTTCAATAATATTATGCAAAAATAATATTTCTTTCCCTAATTCCTCAATAACAACTGTATAATTTTTTAGGCTGGGCAAAAAATTACTCATACTAGTTAATTCATGATAATGCGTAGCAAATAAACATCGACATTTGAGATTATCATGAATATATTCAAGTACTGACCAGGCAATTGATACGCCATCATATGTTGAAGTCCCTCGCCCGACCTCGTCTAATATCACTAAGGAATTTTTAGTAGATTGAGCTAAAATAGCTGACGTCTCTAACATTTCTACCATAAAGGTCGACTGCCCTGCTTGTAAATCGTCCCCTGCCCCTATTCTACTAAATATCTTGTCTACCACCCCTATCCTGGCACTTGTCGCTGGCACAAAACTACCAATTTGTGCTAATATGGCTATTAGAGCATTTTGCCGCAAAAAAGTACTTTTACCAGACATATTAGGTCCAGTAATTAACCAAATTCTATTAGCTTCCGATAAAGTACAGTTATTGTCAATAAAGCTTTTTTTATCGGTTAACAAACTTTGTTCAACAACTGGATGACGTCCCTTGATAACTTCAAAAGTCAAATCATTAGTTAAAACCGGTCTAACATAATTATATTCATCGGCAATATAAGCAAAATTACAAAATACATCAAGCTGACTCAAAGAACAGCTAAGCAATCGCAGAAATAGAGCATTATCAATAACTTGCTCGCATATTTTATTATATAATTCCAGTTCAAGACTAATTGCTAAACTTCTGCTATTAACCATATCGCTTTCTAGTTTTTGCAATTCAATAGTAGTATATCGACTAGCATTAGAGGTTGTTTGGCGATGAATAAATTTGCTGTCTACCATCTTATCACTATGTCTTAGGGTAATTTCAATAAATAACCCAAGTACATTATTATGCGATATTTTAAGAGTTTCAATGCCAGTATCAAGACGATATAGATTTTTTAGTTTCTCTATATGTGATTTGCCATTATTAATTAGATCATATAATTCTTGCAGTTTAGGATGATAATGATGATTTATTATGCCGCCTTCATTGATATTATTTGGTGCATCTTCCCTAATTGCCTGGTCTATTAAGGAATATAATTGTTCATTGCCAGATAATGGCTTGATTAACTTTTCTATATAATCTGGCAGATTTAGCCCGTAATGAGCTATAAATTCTCCCTTTATTTCCAGTGCAGCATTTAACGTATATTTAATATTTAGTAGATCTCGTCCTGAACCGCGATTCATCATAATTCTAGATAAGCAACGTTCTAAATCTCCAGTTTTTTTGAGTAATTTTTTAATATTTCCTACTATTGCAATATTTGTATAAAAAAACTCTGTTATATTTTGTCGAGAATTTATTTGTTCAATATCTATTAGCGGTGTAGATAAAAAGTGATATAATAGACGGCTGGCAGCTTTAGTAACGGTATGATCAATAGTAGCAAGGACACTACCCTTGGTTTTCCCTAATAAATTACTGGTAATTTCTAGATTCCGCCGAGTTGCCGAATCAATAATCATAAAATTATGGTAATTAACCAACCGAGGTAAAGGTAGAGAAGGAATATTTTGTTTTTGGGTTAAAGATAAATATTCTAAGACACTACCAATACTACTTATTTGACATTCGGATATTTCGCCTATAGCTTTTAGAGCACTGATTTTATAAAAATCTAAAATAATTTTATGGCATTTTTTACTAGCAAAAAAACTATCAACTTGATATGAGATACGGAAATGCAATTGGTTCTGAATATTACTAGCTAATTGTTGCCCTCTCAAATTTTCACTAAGTAAAATCTCTTTGGGCTTAAGACGCGATAATTCGTTGATAATCTCATTCTGCGGAATCTCTATAACTGAAATTTCTGAAGTAGAAATATCCACGTAACAAATTGACGCTCTGTTCTTTAGTAAAACTAAACTTGCCAAATAATTAGGTTCACCAGCATCAATTAAAGATTCCTCAGTAATAGTACCTGGGGTGATAATACGCGTTACGTCCCTACTTACTACAGCTTTATAGCCACCACGTTTTTTTGCTTCTTCTGGTGTCTCTAATTGATCGCAAATAGCAACTTTGTAATTTTCTTCAATTAATTTATTTAAATAGGTCTCAAGAGCATGATGAGGGACACCACACATAGCAATGTCACAATCGCCATTAGAGCCTCTTTTAGTAAGAGCAATACCTAAAACTTGACTAGCAAGAATGGCATCCTCAAAAAACATTTCATAAAAATCACCCATCCTAAACAATAAAAGACAATCAAGATTAGCAAATTTGATGTCTAAATATTGTTGCATCATCTTGGTTGATTGATCATAATTATATTTTAGGCGGAATTCTTCTAAAGTCATAACTACACTAATTATAAGAAATAACTAAACAATAAAGGCGATAGGATATTTTGTCAAGCAAGACGAAGAGACCATAGGTCTATGAAGTAATTTATTTTCAATCACTTTTCTGGATTGCTTCGTCGGCTATGCCTCCTCGCAATGACGTTGGGGATAGTAAAACTTGCTTCATTATCCGCCGTAGAGTGGCTCCTCGCTAATAGACGTTCAGGATACTATATTTTCTTCACGTATGTTGGCATAATTTTTAGGCATACGATAATAGACGGTTTTATATGATTGCTCACTATTTGGAAATTTCCGTTGCCTAATCGAGAAACTACCAAAGCCTCTAATTTCAATACGATGTTGCTTCGCTAAGCTAGATTGTAAATAATCCAAAACCAAATCTACAGAATCTTTTATATCCGCTTTAGAAAGATAACTAAGATTCTCCGATATTTTATTTACTAGGTCAGATTTTCTTGCCATAAATCAAAAGATTGCTCCTAATCCTTGAAATTTATTCTTGAAAAAACTTGGCAAAATATTATCAAGATCTTCCATAATAATTTCAAGGAATTTTGGCTTAGGTTTTATTCTAAACTCTTTTAGCTTCAAATTCTTATCAATTTTCTTGACTTCTTGTAACCATTTAATCGCATCATCCCGCGACCCCACAGCATCAACAAGCTTTAGCTTTAAAGCTTGACGACCAGAATATATCCGACCATCAGCCATTTCCCTAACTTCGTCAATTGGTATATTCCTTCTTAAAGCAACTAGTTCAATAAAATAGTCATAAGTATCCAGTATATTGGACATTATAGCCTGTCGAACAGCTTCTGTGACTTTCTCAGTAAGATTAGGAGCTGCCTTTAATTCTCCAGATTTAAAATTATTAAAGGTAATACCTAATGTCCTTGCTAAATCTGTAACTTCTAGAGTTTGAAAAATTACACCAATTGACCCGGTAATAGTTCCATTATGACTAATTATATAATCACCTCCTAAGGATATCAAGTATCCTCCACTTGCCGCCAATGTGCCCATAACAACCACCACCGGCTTTTTGGCTGATATTTTTCTGAGCATATTATAGATTTTCTCTGAGCCAACGACAGTTCCACCAGGAGAATTGACATTAACCACTAGAGCACTAATCTGCTCATTATCAATAATTTTCTCCAATCTTGTATCACGTTTTGCATCTTCAAGAATAATACCTTCTATTAAAACCGAAGCTATATATTTACTATTAGTAACTACATATTCAGAGCTTGTCAAATCAAACCGCTTAATCGTCACAACAATTAAAGCTATAAACATAAAAATTGTTGCTAACTTCCAAAGCCTTAATTTTGATTTATTTTGCTTTCTTTCAATTAGGTAATCAGGAGTTATGGTCATTATAAGATTATATTTTACAAATCAGTCGAGATCGTCGGGACCACGAGCACCAGCTAGGAAAACATCAGAATTTTCTTCTCCTGCTGTTACATCAGCAACAAGAGGCAAGGTGTCACTTGACATTGGTGTAGCAATTGATACTTCAAGTGACATATTTACTGCTGTAATTACGTCTTTAATTGTGTTAATAGTTTCTTGATCCTGCACTGGCTGCAAAGAAATGGGGGGCTTTTGACCGACGATCTCCCGAGCTGCTTTCCAGCCAGAAAAATATTGTAATGCATTAAATAAATCTAGCAAATTTGTTGTTGGTGGTTTCATAGATGCCAGCTGGTCAACGAAAGCAGTTTCTTCAATTGTTCCATTATGCAATTCTTGAAATAAATCGCTGTATTTTTTAAGAACCTTTTCAGCATTCTGTCTTTTCACAGGAACCCCTGACCACACACCTGAAATTTTCACAGGCTCACCATTTACAATTGCTATTACTTGGTCGCACTTTGCAAGATTACTTAGAAAGTTGAACATAATTTACCTACCTTAAACATATTTAGTTATTATAAAACTGCATTATATAGTATGCAAATAATAAATGAATAAAAATTAACAATTCCAGGATAGTCTAAGTGTACATACGTCATTGCAAGGAGTGAGTTAGGTCGACGAAGCAATCCATAATAAGTAACCAAAAATGGATTGCTTTGTCGGCTACGCCTCCTCGCAATGACGGACGTTGGAAGCTAAAACCGTCTATTAGCGAGGAGATGTGAGCTTGAGTGAAGCAATCTAACCTTACAACCGTCATTGCGAGGAGCTACTTTTGTAGCGACGAAGCAATCCAAGTTTAATGAATGTGGATTGCCACGCTCACGTACGTTCGCTCGCAATGACACCAATTTACTATGACTTATGTAGAAGTCTATTACTTCACCCACATAATCCGTCCTTGCTCCCTTTTCCAATCTTGTTCTTTAATTGTCTGTCTTTTATCATGTAATTTTTTACCTTTTGCTATGCCTAACTCAACTTTTACTTTATTTTTCTTATTGAAATATAAAGAAAGAGCCACAAAAGTATAACCTTTTAGGCGAATTTTACCAATTACTTTCTTTATTTCACTAGAATTAAGAAGCAATTTACGAGTTCTTCTGCTCGAGTGATTAAATCTGTTAGCTTTCTCATATTCCGCAATATGACAATTATACAAAAATACTTCATTTGCCGAATTTTCTGCGTGGCTATCTTCTATACTAGCTTTTCCTTGACGCAATGATTTAACTTCACTACCAGTCAATATTATGCCGGCTTCAATTTTTTCCTCAATAAAGTAATTGAAATATGCCTTCTTATTTTGAGCTATTACTTTTTTATATTCCGACATAGTCCATAGCTTTATTTATTTTCTCCTCGGTGACGACGCTAGCTGAAGTTAAAGGAAGCCTTAATTCATTAGAACATAACCCTAATCTTACCGCAGCATATTTTACCGGTATTGGGTTGGCTTCTGCAAATAATGCCTTATATATAAGCAATAATTGCTGTTGGATTTGCAGAGCTTCCTGATAATTACCATCACGACAATCATCCTGTAATTTCTTGCACAAACTAGGAGTGATATTGGACGCAACAGAAACGCACCCTATCCCCGAATGAGCATTGTAAGATAAAGCTAATTCATCATTACCACACAATAAATTAAAGTCTTTAACCATAGCCCTAATTCGTAAAGGACGTTCTAAATCGTTACCAGCATCTTTAAGAGCTATAATACGTGGTAATTTACTGAGCCTAACTATCGTGTCATCAGAAAAGTCAACCAAAGTTCTACTAGGTACTGAATATAGCATTATTGGCAAATTACTTGCATTATGGATAGTTTCAAAATGCAAATAGATTCCTTCTTGAGTTGGCTTTACGTAAGAAGGAATACTACACATAAACCCATCAACTGGAATTTTTGTACATATTTGCACCATATCTACGGCTACACTAGTAGTCATAGCTGAACAACCGGCTATGACTGGCATACGCTTGTTAGTAATTTCTGTAACTGCTTGTAATAAAGATTGATATTCCTGCAAAGTTAAGCTAGGTCCCTCACCAGTAGAACCAGCAACCACTATCCCATCAACTTTATTGGCAATCTGATAGTTAACTATCTTCTCCAAAGAAGCAAAATCTAATTTATTATCCTTAAAGGGAGTTATCATAGCTGTAATAAGTCCTTTGAATATATTATCTTTCATAAATACCACTTAAATTCATATCATTTTCATTAGATTGCTTCGTCGGCTTACGCTTCCTCGCAATGACGTATATGCAACACATCGTCATTGCGAGGAGTGACGAAGCAATCCAATCTAATGAATAATGGATTGCTTCGCTCACATACGTTCGCTCGCAATGACGGAAGTACTTTACATAATGCCATTATATCATTATTTATTTGTGCACTAAGTCATTATATTCTTTTTTTAACAAATTAGTAATTTTACTATCTTTAAAGATAATATTTTGATCACCAAGGTTAATCGATTTAATCCCCTTAACCCCAGCAGCTGTACCAGTCATAAAACATTCATTAAACTCCCTTACCCTTTCTAGAGTTATGTGCTCTTCTGTAACCTTAAGATTTAACTCCTTAGCAAGTTCAATAATTGTTTGACGCGTTATGCCATTTAAAAAACTATCAGCTATCGGAGTAAATAATTGATCACCTTTAACAAAAAAGATATTTGTCGTAGTACATTCAGCAATATACCCCCGCCAATCTAATAAAATTGCATCATCGTAACCCAAAGACTTAGCCTCTTTCTGACATACTATCATCATATTATAGTGCCCTGATGATTTACATTGTGGTGACAGTGAGTTTGGATGGCATTTCCGCCAACGAGCAATATGTACACTTAAATCACTAGAAGGTCTAGGAGTTGATGGAACAGCAGCAATTAATAAATTAACTGATAAATTTGTATTAGTCATATTAAGAGATTCACTACCAAACCAAATTAATGGACGAATATATGCATCTTTAATATTATTTTTTACTGTAAGCAAGTGATGAGCTTCTATAATTTCTTCAAAACTATATGGGACATCTATACTTAGAGTTCTTGCTGACTCTATCAAACGTTGCGTATGCTTTTCTAATTTAAAAATTTTGCCATCATATGCTTTTTCTCCTTCAAAAACTCCACCAGAATAATGTAAACTATGAGTAAGTGCGTGTATCTTAGCTTCTTGCCAAGCAACAAATCTACCATTAATCCAGATATAACCTGTTAATTGATTAAGATTTTTAAACGGCTTTTCAGTTAGTATATTTTCTTGTATTATTGTCATTGTCAATATCCCACTATTAAACTATAGTAATTTTTATTACCGAAAATTTATTTATGCAAAGCTCTAAACCCCACATTCTTGTAGTTGATGATGATACTAGAATACAAAAACTTTTAAAGCAGTTTTTGTATAAAAACGGCTTTTTAGTATCAACAACACATTCTGTCGAAGGAGCTGAGGAATTATTAAAATCTTCTATTTATGACTTAATTATTCTAGACGTCATGTTGCCAAATGTTACAGGACTTGATTTTGCTAAAATTATAAGATCAAGTAAAAACCTTGTACCAATTGTTATGCTAACTGCATTGTCAGAACCCGATGATCGTATCAAAGGCTTAGAAGCCGGTGCATCCGATTATCTGACTAAACCTTTCGAACCGAAAGAATTATTACTAAGAATCAATAATCTATTAAATAGCTACAATAATTATAAAAAACAAGATAAAATCAAATGGTTAGGCAACAATTATTATAATTTCGAGTCAAAGGAATTTATAAAAAATAATCAACTTGTACCATTAAGCTCTACAGAGCAAAAATTGCTAGAAGTATTGTTAAAAAACATTGGGCAAGAAATGAAACGTGATGAGTTATCAAAAATAATGGGAGGTCTTAGCCCTCGTTCTATCGACGTACAAATTGTCAGAATAAGAAGTAAGATTGAAGATGATCCTAAAGAACCCAGATATCTAAAAACCATTCGGAATAGCGGATATGCTATCTATACGTAAATTTATCCCACAAACTTTATTAGCTAGATTTGTGCTCATTATCATTGTTCCGACATTAATAGGACAAATTCTAGCTGTGTTTTTGTTCTATGATCGTCACTGGTATAACGTTTCTTATTATACTAGTAGTATTATTGCTAATGAGATTATTTCCCTTCTTGAAAAAGACGATAATAATCTATTAGAAAAAAATACCATAGCGACAAATTATTTAAATTTGTCATATCAGTTTTATCAAGAATTAAGTTTACCACATACACAACCTAGAATTAGCGAAGAATTAGAGATTTTTAAAAATATTATTAACGTAAAAATTAATAAAAATAATATAGTAAAGCTTAATGATTCAGGAAGAATTGAAGTACTATTCCAATTAACCGATGGTTTAATAAAAATAACTTTCCCAGCAAAATTGTTGATGAATCCAACTGCCTATATTTTTGTCTTATGGTTAATCTTCTTAACTATTTTACTACTTTCTGTTTCCTTAATCTTCTCTAAAAACCAAATTAAACCTATTTTAATTCTTGCAGATGCTGCTGATCAATTTGGGCAAGGAATCACAAAATTACAAACATTTAAACCTTCTGGAGCAAAAGAAATAAGAAAGGCTGGCATTGCTTTTCTTAAAATGAAAGAAAGAATTGAAAAACAAATTAGCAAAAGAACTAAAATGCTTGCTATGATTTCACATGATTTATGTACTCCCTTAACTAGAATGAAGTTACAATTAGAGTTAATGAACAAATCTGAGGAAACAGAAGGTTTTAGGGAAGATATAGTTGCTATGCAGCAAATGATAAAATCATATCTTGATTTTGCTAGAGGGGAAAATGGAGAAGAAGCTCAAATAATCGAATTATCTTCTTGGATATCAAATATCAAAAATAAATGGTCTATGACCAATATTGAGTTAGTCTCCATAGAACAGCCAATATACGCACAAATTAAGCCTACCAACTTTGAACGTGCAATATCTAACGTGATAAATAACGCTATAAAATACTCTACAAAAATAAAAATTACTGTATGTTCTACCTCTACTAATGTAATAATAAAGATTGAAGATAATGGAATTGGCATAAAGGATGAAGAGAAATCATTAGTATTTAAAGCATTTTATCGTTCAGATAAGTCACGCTCGCTTAATAATTCAGGTAATGTTGGACTTGGTCTTGCTATTACTAAAGAAATAATTATCGATCATAATGGTACAATATCCTTGCAGGATAGTAAAACTTTAGGCGGTTTATTGGTTGAAATTTCACTATAGCTTAATCAAAGAAAATGGCGACAAGAGGAAGAAAATATAGTATAAATATAGAGAGAAAAAATATAGTAAAATCCGATGCCAAGAAGTTATAGTTACGATCTGAGAACAAAAGTAATAAAGGATGTAAATGCCAAAATG
>JAIRUG010000011.1 GCA_031254535.1 Rickettsia sp. | reverse complement strand
TTGCGTTAACTAACTGATTTAGACTTACCATTGTCATTTGATTCGAAAACATTCTACAACTCTCTTTTTTTCTTTTTTTTCATTATACCATACCTATCTCTTCTTTCAACAGTCCCATAATTGGTATATATCATCATCTAATGGTATCTTTACTATCAGTAGTGATACTAAGTAGTTGCTTCGAGAAACTCTGATTATTTAGTAAAGCTATTTTATTAAGTAACTTTACCGCACTAGGCTTTAATTCCTTTATAGCCATATTAATATTTATTGCTATTTTATCTACTGATTGATAAATTCTCTTCTTATATTCCTCTATATCTAAGCCCTTGATCTTATTCAACAATGAGCACCTTGCACTATAAGTATGGGATAACCATTAAACGCTTTCAGAAATTCAATATCATTTTTGTCTTTGTTATCCAATAAATTATTAGCTAAAGCGATGGTGGTATCTTTATCAAATAAAGTCATCTCTATATTGTTAGGTAACTTCTCGCGATCTTATGAACAAAATATTATATTTCCATTATGCTCCCAATCAATAAAATCCTGAACTTTTTTATTTTCATTAATTTTTAGGTTATCAAATATTAATAACCACTTAGTACTGTAAGTAAAATATGATATTACTTCCTTCTTTGCTAAAGTAATATTTTCAGATATACTGGTCTTTTTGATACTATTAAGCTGTTTAGCTAATTTGACAAATTCCTCATTAAGATCAAGATTACAATCAAAAAACCAAATAATATCGTAGTCAGCCTTATTATCATAAGCATACATTCTAGCAAATTGCGTTTTGCCAATACCACTAGTACCTACTATACTTACCTGTCTATGTTTACTTAAGCTATTTTTAAATACATTACGTTGTTTCTCATGATTTACAAAATAGTTAACTGGTGTAATCAAATTAGATATTTGTTCTTGGGCAAATGAATCATTGCCCATAATTAACATCATAAGTAACAAAAAATACTTATTCATTTTTTTTCTTTAAAGAATTTAGTAGAATCACATTCTCTTCTTGTTGGTTATCCCAATTCTTCAAATCATTTGAGTATATCTCTATAACATTACTTTGGTTATGACTTATTTGATAGTTATAACCATTCGCTTGTAATATATTAAATACTTGACTTAAGTTAAGTAAAAAAGGGTTAGCGTGAGTTTTAAAAAAATTATTTGACGTCTTTAGTAGCTCTTGTGCTGTTATTATAGGATAACCATCATATTCAAAATGTAGTACCATCTTTTGTTTTATACTATCGATAGTTAATCTAATATTATGTTTGGTAATAAAAGGTTGTTTTTTTAACAAAAAGAATAGATAGCTAATAACACTATAAATGATTTGGTACAATGCTGCATTAGAAGCAAAATATAATATTTTTGTTTTACTAGAAATTTCAAACGATATATTCTCATCTTCCTGATTAAATCTATCAATAAATAAATCAACTAATTTAGTGGTATCAATTTCTTCTATTTTATTTTCTTGGTACAGCACTATAGAACAAGGTACTTTATCAGCAAAGTTTTTTAACCTATAATCCTTGAGCATATCTTCTTGGTTGTTTGAATTATTATCAAGCAACGATATTTGATTAGCTTCTTGAGCAAATAGACAATTAATTTCCAAGTCTTTTTGTTTATTAAAATCATTATTCCAAATCTTTTTCATTAGAAAGGTTTCACAATCTTTTAACTTCCGCTGATGATTAAACTTGAGTTGTTCTAATTCTGCAGCATGTTTATCTTGATAATGTAATGCATAGGATTTGCTGAAGCTGCTAAATGATATTTTTAAGAGAACATATAGTAATACCATATCAGCTGTAATAAATGCAGTTAATATCCAAAAAGGTCTTTTAATATCTGTTACTAATTTATGCCAAAATACACTATTAATTGCTAAACTAATATTAAGTTGGTGAGAATCATTAATATGGTATATTTTATCCATTTGATAATTTTGTATTTTAACATTTGAATAAAGAAATGTTTTATTGAGTTCTATCCTATAATGAATGAACTCCGGAATATTCCGATTTAATAATTCTCCAAAATGAAAAAGACTATAGTTTTCACATTTTAATGCTTCGTTACATATCTTAATTTCACTACTATTACTGTTGATTGAAATATTGTTTTCCTCAATACTACTAGATAAATGATTTGATAAACAAGTAAATTTATACATACTCACTTCTACTATTTTATTATATTGGGTTTGCAGAACTTGTACTTTTTCCATCTCAATTTTATCATTACAACATTTATATAATGAAATTATAATTGTGATATAAACTATAAAAATTAAGGTCAATATCTTGGATAAATTTTGTTTTAACTTATCTAGATGTAGTGAATTCTGTCGTTTCATAAACCAATAAACTAATAGTTGAAAATTACACAAAATCCACTAGGCTCTGTGTAATGTCTAAAATATCTAGGTTAATTAGCTACTTAATAACCACGTGGCACAGCTTAAATATACCTATTTATTTAGTTATATATCATACTTCTTATGCTACGCTAAGTTACTATTATGTCAATAAATTTAATTTTTTCTCGTTGTAATAAATAATTATTTCAGAAAGAAAAAATCATACTAATAGTAACATTTTATTTTAGGAGCTAATTTGTTCACAGCAACCTAGGTTATCTTAAAAATATTTACTGCAAGCTTTCAAATATGAGTATCCTGTTATGACAGTCAAAAGTGCAGCAACCCATAAAGCTATTTGTCCTATTAAATCCATGTAAATTATCCCTGAACCTTTAGAACCAAGAATTAACACTGACAAAGCAAACATTTGGGTAAATGTTTTAATCTTAGCTAACCTAGATACAGGAATACTTACTTGAATCAAAGCTAAAAATTCACGTAACCCAGCCACCAAAAATTCACGAGCCAAAATTAATAAGCACGGTATCTCTCCTGCAACTCCTTTTTTTACCAACATTATAATTACACAGCCTACTAATAATTTATCAGCTATAGGATCGAACATTTTACCAAATCCTGATACTAAATCAAACTTTCTAGCAAGGTAACCGTCAAAAAAATCAGTAATACTAGCTAGAATGAATAATAATGCTGCAATTCTATGAGCAAGTTTAGAACTATCTAGATAAAAAGTCATTACAATAATTGGAATAACCACTATACGAGCTATCGTCAGATAATTTGGTATATTTTTGTCAATAGTCATTTATTATAAATTTTTACTTCTTGATATTTTCCTAGAAACAACAGCGATGGATTATGATCTAAATCTAAGAAAATAGAAACCATTTTTTATAAAATAACTCAAAAAAAACTAGTCTAGCTTGCTAGAACTCAAAAGCCAGAATCATTATTATCAGAAATACCTAATGCTTTTATCTCATCTTCTGCTAAACTTCATTGCTAAAGGCAAATCTAACTCCGGTGTAGTACACTCAGATGTACTATATTCAGACTCTTTAGGAAGAGTAGGTGAGTAAGATGTTTCATCTATTTCAATAATTTTTAAAGAATCTAGACTATTCAATATTTTTATTACCTTATCATGATTACCATGCTTGTTAAAATTAATTAAATATTTACCTTGAGAATTTTTATATATACAATCTGTATATAATCGATCATCCCCAGAAGTTTTCAGTTCTGCCAGTTTGTTACTCATGATTTTTATTCCACGATTACCATATTCTTTAGAAACGAATCCTTTTGATAATGCCTTCTCAAAATTTTTAAGTAGTTGATGATTGCTACTCTGCAATTTAGTTACCAGTTTTTGATCAATCATCACATAAAAATTTGGTTTATTATCTACAGGACGAATTGCTTCTTGATCAGAACTATTTTCTTTATCAGGATTATAAATATAACTAATACCTTCTTCAGTACACCAAATAATTTGTTGTTTTTGAAGTTGTTGTTCTTTAGCAATTATGTCTAGTTGCTGTTTAAGTAAATCTTGTTTTCTTTGTTGAAAATAGGCATGAATTACCTTTGGATGTTCAGCAATAAAATTATCTAACTCATTAGTATCTTCTATCAAATCGATTATAACAGCAGCATTGTTCTCTTCTTGAACACTTCTTTCTTCTGTATCCTCTTTTTTAGTTAGGTTGTGCTAGGGACTGTTGTAGCCCTTCTTGAAGTTTTGTTAGTAAAAGGAGTAACTTGTATGTAGTTAACAAATTTGGATTAGCATGTAAATAAGAAAATGCTTTATCAAAATTTGCTTTTTCTATATCTACATAAAAAGCAAACTCATTAGCATAGGATAGTAACATAGCAGATCTATCACCTGCACTAGCATTAGTTTTAGAAAATTTAAGCAGGATTCAGATTGTTCTTCCAATCCCTCTTGTTTATAAAACATAAATTCTATAAGTTTAAGAGGAGGGAAAGCATGATGTTTTAAAATTTCAGGATATTGTTGGTACTTATCTTCAATAAATTTTATCCCTTCTTTCCATAGCTCAGCTTTTTTATAAATTTCCAATATTTTAAATAGCTGAGTTGGTATAGCTTAATCAAAGAAAATGGCGACAAGAGGAAGAAAATATAGTATAAATATAGAGAGAAAAAATATAGTAAAATCCGATGCCAAGAAGTTATAGTTACGATCTGAGAACAAGA
>JAIRUG010000059.1 GCA_031254535.1 Rickettsia sp. | reverse complement strand
AAAAATTGCAATCTTTTAAAAATATCAGAGTTGATGATTTTTTTTGTAATTTTTTAGACAAAAGATTTTGTTTCTTTTTTTTGAAATTAGAGCAAATTTTTATCTTTCAACGGTCCCATTACATATAGGCTTTGCTCCATCGCTCCTAGTACCAAATTCTTCTTAATTGACTATAGTAAACTGGTGTCTATTAGTGAGAAGGAGTAAGCCTACGAAGCAATCCATCTAATCATTTTTTGGATTGCTTAGTCGCCACTAAAGTGGTTCACTTGCAATGACGTCTGTGAATTTGGTGTAATATTAGTCGGGTTAGCTATAGGTTAAGCAATTTTCTTATACTCAAAGTATATTTTTCTTACCGAGTAAATCCATGCAATGCAAACAACGATAAATACTCCCATTAAAAATGGTGAAATAGAGTTAAAAGTTGCTGTTGGTACTAATGTAAAAATAATTGACTGTATTAGACCACTTGAAGATTTGCCAACTTTTGAGCTAATGACGTCAACAGCTGCTTTACCTTTGGTTTTTAACTCTCTGTCAAGAGGGATATATAACATCTCTTTAGAGGTATCCCAAAGTGAATATTTAGTACCTTTTGCTAGAATATTTTGTAAAGCTCCAATTGATACCGCAAGAGTTAATGGAGTCATAAGAATAGCACTGTCAAATATGGATAATACTTGCTGGTCAAATACGATTAAAATAAAGAACAATATTCCAGTAACCATAACGATAACTGGCGAAATTACGGCAGCAACAAACCAGCTATGACTACGCATTATATTATTGCCTATTATAGTCATTACCATAATAGCAACCCCAGTCCAGAGAATATAAAGACTGTTGAATTCTGCATAACTATTAACAGTGGGGTATAATTCTTTAATTTTTGCTTTCCATACTGCTTCTACCAAATTTATTGATAAACCAAAAGCAGCAGAGCAAATTAGCATTAACCATAAATATTTTGATCTTATAATATATCTAAAACTTTCTACTAAACCCATGCCATCTTTAGTATATCTACCAGCTTTAGCCTTTGCATAAAATATTGGATTTGTAAAAACATTTCTGCTAATAAATCTTACAAGTAAATATGATATAACAGCCGCAATTACCACGAAACTTGTTGATATTTTTACTAATGTAATTTTGTTGTCCGGAATGGTAAAAAAATACTTAGCCATAGTGTTAGCAGATGATAAGTTTAACATCAAAAAGCCAACAAATATTAAAGCAGAATTACCAAATAGTGAAAAAAGAGTGTAAAATCTTTTTGCTTCTTCTGTTGTAGTAAGTTCATTAGCAAACTGCCAGAACAGTAAAACATAAAAGATATTTGGCCAAAGTTCAGATAATGTATAAAAAACTACATAACTCCAATTACCAATTAAAGCTATATACCATTTAAAGTGAGGATAATTTCCCATATTTTGTTCTAGCGAATTTGGGCTAATATGGAAAATATGGACATTCGGATAAATGATGAAAGCAAAAAGAATAAAGAACCCAATAAAAAAAATAATTAAATAGCCGTAAATCTTTTCAAAACTACAATGATTAAGCATCTTAGCATAGATTATAACGAATAGAGCCGCTGCAGGTGTTACACAATAAACTTTAGTGAAACTTACTACTTCAGCACTAATCTCTGAAATTAAAATACTATCTTTTAAAATTCTTAATATGTTTTGATTAAATAAGACACAGAACATCAGACCACACATTGGTATGAACTTTCCAAGTTCATGATCATGGATAGGCCAAAAGATAGTTCTGAATTTGCTGCTAAATGAATTTGGCTGTATACTAGCCATAATAAGGGTTCCCTAAGACAAAAAAAAAACTCAATACATGTATCAACTTAAAGAATGATCTCTTAATAAGTTAAAAATATTGAAGAGTTTTTCCTTAATTGCTTAAGGATTAGTTGCACAATTGACAAAATATAAGGTTAGGAACTTATATATTATTAACCTTCATCTGTCAAGCTATTTAGATTTATCTTGTATAAAAAATCAAAAATTGCTATACCGATTTGTTATAATCTGAATTCTGGATTAGAAATGGATTGCTTCGACCATTACATGGTCTCGCAATGACGTATATATGCAACATACCGTCATTGCGAGCAGTAGTGAAACACGACGAAGCAATCCATATGACAAGCTTCATTACCACGCTCACATACGTTCGCTCACTAATAGACGTATGTGAATTTGGTGTAATGCTGATCTGGTTAGCTATATGTACGAATTAGTTTAGGTAAATTAGCAGTGCAAAAATTTTCATTTGACTTACAGTCTCAACATAAAAAAGCCAGAACTGGTGTTATAACTACGGTACATGGTCAAATACGTACCCCAGCTTTTATGCCAGTTGGCACAAAAGCTACGGTAAAAGCTATGTTACCGGAAGCGGTGGAATCTACCGGAGCTGATATAATACTTGGTAATACCTATCACTTAATGTTGCAACCAGGTGCTGAAAGAATTGCCAAGCTTGGGGGATTGCGTAAATTTATGAATTGGTCAAAGCCTGTACTTACTGACTCAGGTGGTTTTCAGGTGATGTCCCTATCAAAGTTGCGTAAAATTACAGAAGAAGGGGTAATTTTTAACTCGCATATTAATGGTAGTAAGCATATGTTATAGCTTAATCAAAGAAAATGGCGACAAGAGGAAGAAAATATAGTATAAATATAGAGAGAAAAAATATAGTAAAATCCGATGCCAAGAAGTTATAGTTACGATCTGAGAACAAG
>JAIRUG010000051.1 GCA_031254535.1 Rickettsia sp. | reverse complement strand
TTAAAATTATAGCTGATAAATATCGAAATCGACGTAAAAGATTTTCTTTAAGATTCAATCTTATCTCTGGGTTATATAATTGGGAGTTATCTAATTGAGTTTCGAAAGAGGTCTAATGTTTTTTTGCTATAGATAAACATTATTCTGTCATTGCGAGGAGGTGCGAAGCCCGAACGAAGCAAAGCTCTTTAAACGTTATTGCGAGACCATGTAATGGGTCGAAGCAATCCATTTCTAATTATTTTCCTGGATTGCTTCGTCGGCTCATGCCTCCTCGCAATGACGTTGTAGCTGTACATACGTCATTGCGAGCGAACGTACGTGAGCGTGGCAATCCATGAAGCTTGTCATGGGATTGCTTCGTTGCTACTAAAGTAGCACCTCGCTAATAGACTAACGCATGGTTAGATATAAATTTAATTTCTGAGGATATTTATGATATTTGTTATTGGTTATGGATTAATCTTAGTTGGAATTATAGCAATATTTTCTGGCATTGTAGGACTCTTTAGATTTCCTGACTTTTATACAAAAATTCATGCTGCTAGTGTAATTGAATGTTGTGGAGTACCTTTATCACTTGTTGGTCTTGCATTTTTACAACATGATTTTACTAGCTCTTTTAAATTAGTTTTTGCGGCTATATTGATTTTAATATTAAACCCGGTATCTACTCATGCAATTGGCAAGGCTGCCTTATTAAGTCCAAATAACACAAAAGAATTAAAATGATTAATCGTTTATTTATTATACCAGAAATAATAAATTTCCAACTAGCTAGTTGGTTGCTTATGGTAATCTTGATAATGCTTGTTGTCATATCAATTAAGCTTATATTTTGTAATTCTTTATTAAAAACAATGTTAATAAGTTCTATGTTTAGTTTACTTATTGGTTTATCTTATCTACTCATGGACGCTCCCGATGTAGCAATGACTGAAGTAGCTCTTGCTGCCTGTTTATCTAGCTGTGTATTTTTAGGATTTTTAAGCAAATTGCCAACCATACAGAAAGTTAATCTTAAACCAATGCGAGTAATAAGTTCATCAATTATATGTGTAATTTTTATAGTAGTGCTCACCTTCGCAGGGCTTGATTTATTAGAATATGGATATATAGATTCTCCATTGCAAAATCATCTAACCAAATATTATATTGAACATACTAAAAGTGACATTGGTATTCCCTCTTTTGTCGCAGCACTACTAGCTAGCTATAGAGGTTATGATACTCTTGGAGAAACTGCCGTCATTTTAATTGCTGGAATATCAATATTATTACTATTCTCACAAAAAAATACTAAAGATGCTTAAAAATTTTGTTATTATAAAACATATTACTCTTTTCATCTTACCTTATATATTTTTATATGCTCTATATATTCAAATTAATGGTGAAGCATCATCAGGGGGGGGATTCCAGGCTGGCACTATATTTGCTTCTACGATAATTGGTTTTGATTTAGTCCATGGTCAATTTAAATTAAGGCAATATTTTTCTATTGATTTACTAGTTAGTATAGCTACTATCGGAGTATTGATCTATGCCCTAACCGGTATGGTATCAATATTATTTGATGATAATTATTTAAACTATTATTCTCTGGCACATGATAAATTACTAGCTCAACATATTGGTATTTCTATCATTGAAATTGGTGTTGGACTCTGCGTTGCATCGGTTATGTGCTTGATATATTCTATTATAGCTGCAAGCAATATTATTAAAAATGACCAGATTAAAAAACATTAGACAATAACTCTTCCCTATGCAACAATGCATAGGCGTCAGTTTAAGAAAATGATAATTGAAAGGTCGTCATTGCGAGGAGCACTGAAAGCACGACGTGGCAATCCAGGAAAGTAGGTAAAAAAAGGATTGCTTCGTTCGGGCTTCGCACCTCCTCACAATGACGTTTTAATTGCCAACTCGCATGAATTAGCTAAGATTAATTGTGACTATAGTTATATGTATAAACTAATACAACTAATAAAATGGGAATATTTAACTCAAAATCGTATTAATAATCTTAGTAAATATTTATTTACATTTTTTTTATTTTGTGTTTTCAGTACTGCTTTAATTAATGACCAAACAGATATTAAAAAATTTGGAATCATTTTTTCAGTAATTGTTTTACCGATAGCTCTAATTGGCTTTTCTAGTCTAATATTTCAGCAAGATGTTGAGGATGGAAGTTTAGAGTTACTACTATCTAGCTTCAATGAAAGTGAAATTATTGCTGCTAAATTAATTACCCTAATTTTTAGCACCTTTACTAGCTCTCTATTAAATATGCCAATAATTTATATTATCTTCGATCTTGATATGGTAACAGTAAGCTATCTTTTTATCACTTTAACTCTACTATTAATTCTGTCCAGTAGCCTATTAGTTTTAATTGGAGCTATTCAAAGCTATTTTAGGTCAAATACTAACCTGCTAGCAATATTAATCATGCCACTACTAATACCCAGCATAATACTTAGCGGTCTTGTTTTACAAAATTTTGATAATATAAATCTAATTTTTGTTATGATTGGCATCAATATGTTTCTTTTACCGATCATATTTTATCTCTCATCCTATCTAATTAAGAATATTTACAACATTTAATTTTTATTATATACCATACTGACCCTTGCACTAATAAAAAAATTGTTATTTTATTATAATTCATGTAATTTCTAGTCGTAGGTCTTTTAATCATTTTTCGGTAATTATATATGTGGCAAGCTTTAAGAAGATTAATAGCAGCTAACCCTATGGGGATGTTTTTGTGGGGCATCATAGCCAAATGGTATGTTATGATGGCTGTTGCTTCTCTGGTAATACTATTTTGGGTAGCTAAGGGGCTTGAACAAATTGGATTTATAAGATATGTAACCACTGCTACAACTGAAATTCTTGATACCTCCCAATCAATTGCCCAACACTGTACCCCCAAGTTAGGTTCCAACTTTGAAAGTTTAACTAATTTCTGGAAATGTCTAGGAGATCCGCCAAAATACGAGGTTAGAGAAGAAACAGGGGAGAAAACTTTAGAGGACGGATTAAATAAGTTACTACCTAAAGATGGAACAGTACCAGAAATGCTGCCTTATCGCAATCCCTATGATTCTCCTAGTGATTCTACGGATAGTGGTAATAAATCAACTGATGGTAAGTGAGAATAATAGATATATATACTGTTTTGAGGCTCTGTGAACAAAATTTTAATTGTCTAAATTTTGAGTATTTTAAAGCGAAAATTAATAAGATTTTTGTCGGAATAGTTAGTTCTATTTCAAAAAAATCTTATAATTTGCAGCTAAAAAGAGTCGAAATCTAGACAATTAAAATTTTATTCACAGAGCCTAAGCTATCCTTGATTTTTTGTTATTTTTATAGTAACATTATTACGTAGATATCTATAAATTATACTGATCAGTTTATGTCAAATACTAATTGTTATGAATAAGGCAACCCGTAGAGATTTTATAACCTTAACTGCCAACAGTATGGTTGTGGTTGGAGCTGCGTGTGCTACCTACCCTCTTGTTGATTCATTCAATCCTTCAGCAGATGTTCTTGCTCTATCTTCAATAGAAGTGGATTTATCTCACATCCAACCAGGTCAAACTCTCACTGTTAAATGGCAAGGCAAGCCAGTTTTTATTACTAATAGAACTCCAGAAAAAATTGCTGAGGCAAGAAATGTGAATCTTTCCGAGCTAATAGACCCTGAACTTGACCAAGATAGAGTAAAATCTGGACATGATAAGTGGTTGGTAACTATAGGAATTTGTACACATTTAGGTTGTGTACCACTTGCAAACCAGGGTGATTATGATGGTTGGTTTTGCCCATGCCACGGCTCTCAATATGATTCATCTGGTCGTGTTCGCAAAGGACCAGCACCTTTAAACTTGGCTGTCCCACCATATGAATTTATTTCTGATACAAAAATTAAAATCGGATAATTATTTATGAACGAAAGTAATTATCCTGAGGAATCCAACTCAAACAAATCTAATGCGATAATAGAATGGATAGATTACCGGCTACCTATTTTCTCGTTTTTTAAACACTTAGGCGAATACCGAACACCCAAGAATTTGAGTTATCTATGGAACTTAGGGTCAATAGCTGGTATTGCCCTAGTAATTCAGATAATCACTGGCATTATTTTGGCTATGCATTATACCCCTCACGTCGATTATGCCTTCGAGAGTGTTGAAAAAATTATGTGTAATGTCAATTATGGTTGGCTAATACGTTATATACACTCAGTTGGGGCCTCAATGTTTTTTGCCGCTGTTTATCTACATATCTGTAGAGGGTTATATTATGGCTCATACAAAAAACCTAGAGAGTTATTATGGCATATAGGCATAATAATTTTTCTTACCATGATGGCTACTGCCTTCATGGGATATGTGCTACCTTGGGGGCAAATGAGCTACTGGGGAGCAACTGTAATCACCAATTTATTTTCAGCTATACCTATCATTGGCAAATCAATAGTTACCTGGCTTTGGGGAGGGTTTTCAGTTGACAATCCTACACTTAATAGGTTTTTTGCTTTACATTATTTATTGCCTTTTATTATACTAGCTTTAGTATTACTCCATTTAGTAGCACTACATATTCATGGATCAAATAATCCCAAGGGTATCGATGTTAAATCATCTAAAGATACTATTCCTTTCCATCCGTATTATACGGTAAAAGATTTTGTTGGATTCGGTGTTTACTTTCTAATATTTGCGTTTTTTGTCTTTTTCCAACCAAATTATTTAGGACATCCTGATAATTATGTACCAGCCAATCCTTTGGTTACTCCAACTCATATAGTTCCCGAATGGTATTTTCTGCCGTTTTATGCTATTTTACGTGCAGTACCGTCAAAGCTAGGTGGTGTAATATTAATGTTTTCTAGTATTTTGTTATTATTTGTTTTACCTTGGCTTGACAGCTCAAAAGTTAGAAGTGCTAATTATAGACCAATGTTTCGTATAGCTTTTTGGCTACTTATAGTTGACTGTTTGGTATTAGGATATCTTGGAGGACAACCAGCAGAAGAACCTTATATTACCTTAAGTCGATTTGCTGCTACTTATTATTTCTTTCATTTTCTCATTGCAATACCTCTAATTAGCAAGTATGAAAAAACTCTGCCATTACCGGATTCTATATGAAAGATGATAAAATTATAGCTAACCAGATTAGCATTACTCCGCTATTAGCGAGGAGCCACACTACAACACACCGTCATTGCGATGAGCGAGTTAGGTCGACGAAGCAATCCAGGAAAGTGAATAGAAATGGATTGCTTCGACCACTACGTGGTCTCGCAATGACGTATAACACACCACCATTGCTAGGAAGCTTCAGACCGACTAAGCAATCCATAAAAGTAACCAAAAATGGATTGCTTCGACCATTACATGCTCTCGCAATGACCTTTGGGTTGCATACACGTCATTGCGAGCGAACGTACGTGAGCGTGGCAATCCATGAAACTTATCATATGGATTGCATCAATGCCACTAAAGTGTCTACTCGCAATGACACCAGTTTACTATGGCTAAATGCTAATCAGGTTAGCTATACCTCTTATATCAAGTTTTACCTTTGTTTGTTAGTTTTGTTAATATCAACTACTGTTACTGCCAACAACGAAGCATTGCCTACAAAAAAGATTGCTTGGTCATTTGACGGAATTTTTGCTAGCGTTGATAGAAAAGCTGCTCAACGTGGCTTTCAGGTCTATAAAGAAGTATGCAGTAGCTGTCATGGTCTTAATAATTTATATTATCGTAATCTTAAAGATCTAGGATTTTCAGATGAAGAAATTAAAGAAATAGCCAAAAATTACACTGTGCAAGATGGTCCAAATGACTCAGGAGAAATGTTTGAAAGACCAGCTCTACCATCTGATCCATTTGTTCGCCCCTATCCTAACGAACAAGCAGCAAGAGCTGCCAACAACGGAGCAGATCCACCTGATTTATCATTGATTATTAAAGCAAGACCTGATGGGGCAAATTATGTATATTCCATACTTACTGGCTATACTAATCCTCCTGAAAATTTTAAATTAATGCTAGGATTAAGTTACAATCCATATTTTCCGCATAGTCAAATTGCCATGCCAGCTCCATTGACAGATGGACAAGTAAAGTATATAGACGGAACGAACTCATCGGTCGAACAAATGGCTATGGATGTTACAGTATTTTTACAATGGGCTGCTGAACCTGAAATGGAAAACCGTAAATCTATGGGTTTGAAGGTGATGATATTTTTAGTAATTTTTATAATTTTCTTTCATATCTCTAAAAATAGAATTTGGCAAGATGTTAATATATCTCATGAAAAAAGTGGGTAAAACTATAGAAAAAGTCATAATCTCCAAGTATGCTTAGCTCATTTACGTAGAGACTTTAAGAGATTTGCTCATATAGTATATTTTGACTGTTTAGTAGTTAAAGTAAGACAATCAATAAATCTGTATATACTCAAATGATTTGGAGAATTGGAACGTAAAACAAGGGATGAGCGAGCGGAGCATACAACTAGTACGTGAGCACGCGAATGCCACAACTGTTGAAAGTTAAAAAAGGTGTTAAAATATAACTAAAGATTGTGTATAAATTAAGTTCATATAAATAATGACTTAAGAATATGCAGATATCAGAAATAATGGATTTAATAG
>JAIRUG010000034.1 GCA_031254535.1 Rickettsia sp. | reverse complement strand
AATTGCAATCTTTTAAAAATATTAGAGTTGATGATTTTTTTTGTAATTTTTTAGACAAAAGATTTTGTTTCTTTTTCTTGAAATTAGAGCAAATTTTTATCTTTCAACGGTCCCATATTTCATTAATTTTGTTCACAGCAACCGTCATTGCGAGGAGCTACTTTAGTAGCGACGAAGCAATCCAATAAATATGGATTGCCACGACCTACCTGCGTGGTCTTGCAATGACAATCTGGTTAACTATAATTACTTTACCGCAGCAACAATTTTAACGGCAGCATCAGCTAAATCATTTGCAGCGATTATTTTTAAACCAGAATTTGCTAAAATATTTTTACCTAATTCAAAATTGGTGCCAGCTAAACGTACAACCAGTGGAACTTTGATACCAATCTCTTTTACTGCAGCAATAATCCCTTCAGCAATTATATCGCAACGCATTATACCACCAAAAATATTAACTAAAACCCCTTGTACATGAGAGTCTGACAAAATTATTTTTAGTGCTTCTGTTACCTTCTCACGATCAGCTCCACCGCCAACGTCTAAAAAATTTGCTGGCTCAGCACCATAAAGCTTGATAATATCCATTGTTGCCATGGCTAATCCAGCACCATTCACCATACAACCAATAGTACCATCCATCTTAACATAACTAAGACCAAGGCTATTTGCTTGCATTTCAAGAGCATTTTCTTCATCATTATCTCGCATATTTAAAATATCAGGATGTTTAAATAATGCATTATCATCAAAGTTAATCTTAGCATCAAGTGCCAATAAACTACCATCAGATTTTATTATTAATGGATTAATTTCAATTTGGTTAGCATCAGTTGCAATAAAGGCTTGATAGGTTGACTCAACAATTTTCATCATTTGTTTTGCTTGTTCATTTTTAAAGCCAAGCTTGTATGCTATTTGACGACAATGGAATGGTTGTATACCTGTTGCAGGATCAACTGATATTTTGATAATTTTTTGTGGGGTATTATGAGCAACTTCTTCAATATCTACACCACCCTCAGTAGAAGCTATAAAAGTTACTTTACTATTACTACGATTAAAAACAGCACTAAAATAACATTCTTTTAAAATATCACAGCCAGATTCAACATAGAGACGACGAACCTTTTGCCCAGTAGATGATGTCTGATGAGTTACTAGGTTAATTCCAAACATCTCATGAGCCGCCTTCTTTGCCGCTTCTTTACTTTTTACAACTTTTACACCACCAGCTTTACCCCTACCACCTGCGTGAATTTGGGCTTTAACCACATATGTTTCCGCCTCTAAACCATCAATTAGTCTATCGATATCTTCTTTTTGTGGTATCACAACTCCTGTGGAAGTAGGTATGCCATATTGCTTCAAGATCATCTTTGCTTGGTATTCATGAATATTCATTTTTATAACTTTTTAAATAATTTAAGCCTAGTTTCTTATATACAACAAATGTTGCCCATCTGTAAAGCTTCATTTAGTTCTGTCATTACCAGGGCAGTTTAAGAGTCACATAACCATTAGCTTAGAAATCCGAAATGTCTATTAGCGAGGAGGCGTAAGCCGACGAAGCAATCCAAAAAGTGACCAAAAATGGATTGCTTCGTCGTGTTTACACACTCCTCGCAATGACGTTTAAGCGGAGACCTAGATTAAACATCTAAATTAATTACATTCAAGGCATTTGCTTGAATAAATTGTCTTCTAGGTTCAACAATATCTCCCATTAATGTTGAAAAGATTACTTCTGCACTATCTTGTTCGTGTACTTTAACTTGCAGTAAAGTTCTTCTTTGAGGGTCTAATGTTGTCTCCCCTAATTGATCAGAATTCATTTCCCCAAGACCTTTGAAGCGTTGAATAGCTATACCTTTCTTCCCGCTTTCTAATATATAATTCAGCAACATACTAGGCAGTGTAATAATATATTCCTGGTTTTTAATTAATAACTTTGTCGGCTCAATAAATAAATCTACAAGCGGGGTAAATGATTTAGTAAGTTGAATAAATTCAAAAGATTCAAGCTGTTCTTTCGATAAAATTTTACTTTCTTTTTGTCCTCGAACAAAGCGGAAAAATTCTATTTTATTGGTACTAACTACAAATTGCCAATCTGTTTTATCAGGTGATATATCACCAAGATTTAAAATATTTAAAGCCTGATTTATTTCATTTATCTTATCCTTATCAAATATTTGATTACCTAGCAAACCTTTTATAGCTAAACATTCTGCAATTTGCCGATTAAACTTTTTGCCAACTTGATCAAGTAATGTAACGAACCGGGTAGCCTTTTTGATAATCTCCTCAAGGTTATGACCACTGATCTCTCGTCCATTATACAGCATAATTGTTGCATCACTAATAGTGTTTTTTACTAAATAATCTTCCAAAGCTTGTTCATTTTTCAAATAAAAATCGTTATTACCTTTTTTTACCTTATATAAAGGCGGCTGAGCTATATATAAATATCCTTTATCAATTAATTGACGCATATGCCGGTAGAAGAAAGTAAGCAATAAGGTTCGGATGTGCGAACCGTCAACATCAGCATCAGTCATAATAATTATTTTATGATATCTTAACTTATCCAAAGAAAAATCTTCATTACCAATAGTCATTCCAAGAGCTGTTATTAATGTCCCTACTTGCTCAGAATTTAGCATTTTATCAAATCTAGCTCTTTCAATGTTTAAGATTTTACCTCGTAGTGGCAAAATTGCTTGGAACTTTCTATCTCTACCCTGCTTTGCTGTACCACCAGCCGAATCTCCTTCAACAATAAATAACTCTGAAAGAGCTGGATCTTTTTCTTGACAATCAGCAAGTTTTCCAGGCAAATTTGAAATTTCAAGAGCTGATTTTCGACGAGTTAATTCCCTTGCTCTTTTTGCTGCTTCTCTAGCAGTTGCTGCTTCAATAATTTTATTAATAATTACTTTTGCATCACTTGGATGTTCTTCAAACCATTCTAAAATCTTAGTATATACAGCATTTTCTACAATAGGACGGACTTCAGAACTAACTAATTTATCTTTAGTTTGTGATGAAAATTTGGGGTCAGGTACTTTTACTGATAAAATACATGACAATCCTTCTCTAGTGTCATCCCCTATGAAGTTTACTTTGCTTTTTTTATTGAGCCCAATATTCTCGGTATAAGTTGTAATAACTCTAGTAAGAGCAGCCTTAAAGGCAATAAGGTGCGTACCACCATCACGTTGTCTTATATTATTAGTAAAACATAAAATATTCTCATGATATGAATCATTCCAATTCATTGCCAACTCAAAAGTAATCCCTGTCTCCTGATTATTAGTATTGAGTGATATACATTTATGTAATGAAGTTTTGGCTTTGTCTATATATTTGACATAAGCTTCCACACCACCTGTAAAACAAAACTCTACTTCTTGTTGTTCAGCAAAACGATGATCCTTTAACAATATCCTGACACCGGAGTTTAAAAATGCTAATTCTCTAAGTCTATGTTCTATAGTAGCAAAATTAAATTCAATCGTGCTAAAAGTTGTAACAGATGGGAAAAAAGTAATTTCTGTGCCGCTTTTTTCTACTGACTCTCCTTTTAGTGCGAGTGATGTTTCAGTAACCCCATCTCTAAATTTTATAAAATATTCCTTATTATCCCGCCAAATCTTAAGTTCTAACCATTCTGACAGAGCATTTACTACAGATACGCCAACACCATGTAACCCACCAGATATTTTATAAGAGTTCTGATCAAACTTACCTCCAGCATGCAATTGGGTCATAATGACCTCAGCTGCTGATATACCTTCTTCTTCATGAATATCAACAGGTATCCCACGTCCATTATCACGCACTGTTACAGATCCGTTGGTATTTAGTATTACTTTAATTAGGTCACAGTGACCAGCTAAAGCTTCATCGATGGCGTTATCAACCACCTCGTAAATCATATGATGTAATCCTGAACCATCGTCAGTATCACCAATATACATACCAGGTCTTTTCTTAACTGCCTCAAGACCTTTTAAAACCTTGATGGAGTCAGCCCCGTATTCTAATTCTGCTATTGATTTTTGTTGATTATTTGACATACCCTACATAAATAAAAAAGATAAAAGATAACTATACAGCAAAATTACAGCAAGTGTATATTTTTCAAGTAGTTTATTAACAAATATATTTTACTAAAAATATTTATTGTTTATTATCAAATCTAACATCGAATTATAGCTAACCCGACTAGCTATACTTCAGTCTATTAGCAAGGAAGTGTAAGCCGGCAAAGCAATCCAATTTAATGAGTGTGGATTGCCACGACCACTACGTGGTCTCGCAATGACGGTTGGGGAACATACATCTTCGTCATTGCGAGGAGGTATAAACCAACGAAGCAATCCATTTCTATTCACTTTCCTGGATTGCTTCGTTCGGGCTTCACGCCTCCTTGCTAATAGCGGCATAATGCTAATCGGGTTAGCTATATCTTATAAAAAACTTCATAGAGTGTACACAACAATGACAAAACTAAATTTTAGAAATGTTTCATCTGTAATGGATGATTATGATGTTTTTTTATTTGATCTTTGGGGAGTGGTAATAGAAGGCAATCAGTTTTATCCTGGGGTAGTTGATAATATTAACAAAATAATTAAACAGCAAAAGAAGGTTTTTTTTGTTACTAATGCTCCGCGTAGCAGAGCTTCCTTATTTAACAAGATTAATAAGATTTGGGGTATTAACGCAACGGAAGAAATGGTTTTTAGTTCTGGTGAAGTAGCAGTTGATATGATACTAGAAAGTGATAAAAGATTTGGTATAAAAAATCCGGTGGTTTATCATCTTGGTCTAGAAGATAATGACCTTCTGAGTGAATTGCAGACACCTATTACCACAAACATAAATGAAGCTAATATTTTTCTGTTAACGCTCCATCGCGATGAAAGAAAAGATTTAGATTTAGATGAGTTTGATGATTTATTTAAAACTGTAGTAAAAAGAAACATAATTACTATATGTGCTAACCCAGACCTTGGAATTGTGCAACAAGGCATACGGAGGTATTGTTCTGGATATTTTGCGGCAAAAATAAAGCAGTTTGGTGGTGAGGTAATTTATAGCGGCAAACCACATCTAGAGATATATCATGCAGTATTAAACCAACTACCCGATATTTCATTGAAACGTATTCTTATGATAGGTGATACTTTCTTTACTGATATTTTAGGAGCAAATAACCTGGGAATTGACTCAGCTTTAGTATTAACAGGTAATGCAACAATATTTCATAGCCAATATCATACTATCGAAGAAAAATTACAACATTTGAAAATTGCCGCGACTGAGCAGGGAGTAATGCCAAATTTTGTTATTCAATTGACCACAAATTTATTATAGCTAACCTGACTAGTATTTATACATAGTAAACTAGCGTCACTGCGAGACCATGTAATGGTCGAAGCAATCCATTTTTGGTCACTTTCTGGATTGCTTCGTCGACCTAGGGACCGTTGAAAGATAAAAATTTGCTCTAATTTCAAAAAAAAGAAACAAAATCTTTTGTCTAAAAAATTACAAAAAAAATCATCAACTCTAATATTTTTAAAAGATTGCAATTTTT
>JAIRUG010000031.1 GCA_031254535.1 Rickettsia sp. | reverse complement strand
AATTGCAATCTTTTAAAAATATTAGAGTTGATGATTTTTTTTGTAATTTTTTAGACAAAAGATTTTGTTTCTTTTTTTTGAAATTAGAGCAAATTTTTATCTTTCAACGGTCCCAATATAGTCAGAAATCAGAAGATTCTCATAAAAAATCTTTTGAATATTTTCCGTTTGATTATTTAAATGAGCTTCTGGAGCGTTTTAATCTACCTTTTAATTTTGATGAGATGTATTCAAACCCTAAATCTGTTCCCCTTGGCTCCGGTTTTATTATAGATCCAGCTGGTTTTATTGTTACCAACCATCATGTAGTTGCCAATGCAGATGAAATTCACGTAAAATTAACTGATAATAGAGAGATGTCAGCTAAATTGGTAGGTAGTGATCAAAAAACTGATCTTGCTCTTTTAAAAATTGAAGCAGAAAATCCTTTGCCTTTCGCAAAATTTGGTGATTCCGGTAAGGCTAGAGTAGGAGATTGGGTTATTGCTATCGGTACCTTTTGGTAGACTTGGAGGGACTGTAACTGTTGGTATCATATCTTCAAAAGGACGTGACATTGATAGTGGCATAGTAGATGATTTTATACAAACTGATGCGGCTATCAATAATGGTAATTCTGGTGGAGCAATGTTTAATATTAATGGTGAAGTTATAGGAGTTAATACGGTAATGTTCTCACCTTCTGGGACTAATATTGGTATTGGATTTGCCATTCCATCTAATACCACTAAATCAATTATTAACCAGCTAAGGCAAAACGGGAAAATTAATCGAGGTGAGCTTGGGGTAATAATTCAAGAAGTAACTAATGAAATAGCTGAAGGATTTGGGCTAAAAGAAACTTCGGGAGCATTAGTAGTGGAAGTACAAAAAGATGGTTCAGGTAAGAAATTTGGTATAAAACCTGGAGATATAATAATAGAGTTTGCTGAACAACCAATAAAAAGTCCAAGAAGGCTACAGGTAATGGTTGCTGAAGCTACTGTTGATCAAGAGGTAAAAATTGTAGTCGTACGTGATGGCAAGAATCACGAGCTAAATGGTAAGATTAGTCAAGAAGAGGAACCAGAGCCTAGAAGAGTAAGCGACAAGTTGAGTGATAAAACCTCTATTGTAAAAAATAATATTACTTTCAGTAATTTAACCGATAATCTTAAACAAAAATTTGCCATTGGAAATAAAGCAAATGGTGTTATTATAACCAACATTGCTAATGATGGAAAAAATTATAAATTTAAAATTGGTGATTTAGTAGTAGCATGCAATCAACAGCCGATAGTTTCTTATAGGGCAATTAAATTTGTTGTATGAAAATGCACGAACTATGAAGAAACAAAATATAATCTTGTTGGTATAGAGACGGGGTGTTTCTATGTTTATAGCTTTGCCGGTAACAAATTAGACTTATAGCTAACTCGATTTAGGTTTTAGATTGCTTCGTCGTCGCAAAGCGACTCCTCGCAATGACGCCTGGGTTGCATATACGTCATTGCGAGAAGCTACTTTAGTAGCGACGAAGCAATCCAGAAAAGCGATTAAAAATGGATTGCTTCGACCATTACATGGTCTCGCTAATAGACGTGTTTTAGTATTTACCTACAACGTCATTGCGAGGAGGCGTGAGCCGACGAAGCAATCCATTTCGGGTTAGCTATATTAATTAGTTGATATAAATATGCTTTTCAAATTTCTAAAATATAATTTTTACTATGTATAATAATGTTAAAATATCAGTATTAAGTTTTTATAGTTTTACTAACCTAGAAAATCTTGAGGTTTTGCTGCCAAAGATTTTATATCTTGGCAAGAAAAGAGGGGTCAGGGGTACTATTCTTTTAGCTCCTGAAGGGTTTAATGGTTCAATTTCTGGTGCAAAAGAAGATGTAAGTTTTTTAGTAGATGAAATTATCAGCCTTACGTTAGCGGAAGATGTAAATATTAAAATAAATTACTGTGATATCCATCCTTTTCAAAAATTGAGAGTAAAGCTTAAAAAAGAAATTATTGCTATGGCAGTTGGGGATATTGATATTGCCTGTCTTAAGGGGGAGTATATTGAGCCACAGAATTGGGATAAGTTTATTAGCCGAGATAATGTGGTAGTAATAGATACTAGGAATGATTATGAGGTGTGTATAGGTACTTTTAAAGGGGCTATAGATCCAAAGACAGAAACGTTTAAGCAATTTCCAAAATGGGTAGAACAAAATAAAGAATTACTTGTTGGAAAGAAAATAGCAATGTATTGTACTGGTGGGATTAGATGCGAAAAGTCAACAGCTTATTTGAAGAAACTTGGTTTTAATGATGTATACCATCTTAAAGGTGGTATTTTACAATATTTAGAAGTTACCCATAATCGTAACAATCTATGGCAAGGAGAATGTTTTGTGTTTGATGATAGGAGAGCTGTGGCAAGTGATCTATCACCAGCTGAAGGGCATTGGTTGGAACGTGGTGGTTGATATATAACTAACCCGACGAGAAGCTACTACTTTAGTAGCGACAAAGCAATCCAGAAAAGTGATTAGAAATGGATTGCTTCGTAGGTCTTGCACCTCCTCACAATGACATACATGTAACCCAAACGTCATTGCGAGGAGCTACTTTAGTAGCGACGAAGCAATCCATATGACAAGCTTCATGGATTGCCACGCCACCTACGGTGGCTCGCAATGACGCCTTTTCGACTACTATTTTTTTAAGTTGACGCCTATGTGCAATGACACAGCTGTTGCTTCATGCCTCCTCGCTAATAGCGTTTAAGCGGAGCATACATCTCATTAATTTTGTTCACAGAACTTAGTCCTATTCTTTAGAGGTTTTTTCTTGTTGAGATAAAAGTTTAGCTTGCTCAATATTATTGTCTAATTCCACTTGGGTACAAATTCCAAGCAACACTGGATCACGTGGGCGAATGTTTTTCATGTTCCAGTGACTACGATCACGGATAGCCTCTATGGTAGACTTGGTAGTACCAACTAACTTTATAATTTGAATATCTAAAATTTCTGGACAATTTTTAAGTAACCAATATATCGCGTCTGGTTTATCTTGACGCCTAGCAATAGGAGTATACCTAGATTGTTGTTTTTTCTTGGTATTTACCAAATCATAGGCAACATTGACAGAGATCCTTAAACTACTAGTTGGATCTTGCGTGCAACGTATTATTTCTTCTTTGGTTAACTGTCCTCCAGCAATGGGGTCTAAGCCCTTAATACCGTGGGATACTTCACCATCAGCAATGCCTTTAATTTCAAACTCATGAATTCCACAAAAATCACCTATCTGCTTAAATGTTAAGGCGGTATTATCAATTAACCAAATAGCAGTTGCTCTAGGCAGTATAGGTAATTTCTGTTGTGAGCTCATAGTAAACTAATATATATTATTGATATGTGATTTGCTAAAAATATAGTCTTTTCTAACGGATAAGTCAACAATAGACTTACTAGCACAGCTAATCCGAAATGTCATTGCGAGGAAGACCGTAGGTCGACGAAGCAACCCAGAAAAGTGATTAGAAATGGATTGCTTCGTCGCTACAAAAGTAGCTCCTCGCAATGACGTTGGTTGTTTCTCCATAACTTTTAAACTACCCTAACACATCTGACCTAAAACCTAAAACCAACACCTATTGCAATCATTAGTGGATTAAACTTTACTTTAGAAGAGACAGGCTTTTTTACTAAAGGAGCTTTATAATTAACCTCGGTATTAAGAAAGTACTGTTTTACATCTAAGTTAATCAATGTATCATCCTTAGCATATAAATCGACTCCGACCTGTAACACAGCACCGTAACCATTTTTGACTGTGCACCCTTTGGATTTATTGATAAAATAAGCTCCATGATAACCAACACCAATATAAGGTCTGATAGCACCAAAAGGAGCTATATGGTATTGCCCTGTAACAGTCAATGGAATCATATAAAGAGAGTTTCTTTTACCAACAGCTTCTGGATTAGTGTCATAATTATAAGCCACATTCTTTAAACTGCTACTTTTGTTACGTAATACATCGAAACCTAAAGATAACTCTGCTGCAACATTACTAGCAAAGAATATTGATGTGGACGCATCAAAACCATAACCATTCTCGGCAAAGGTACCAATCGATACTGGGTTTTTGGCAGTAGCCTTAGGAAAGGCTGTTTGTTTTGCACTAGATTTTATACCCACTGCTCTCATCTTAAATACAAGATTACCTTCATTCTCATAATAATCAGCATCATAGTCATTATTACCTGTATCATTAGCAAAGCTAGAAATACTAGCACAACTTACCAACAGGAATATCCCCAATTTTTTTGCGACTTTTATCATAACTATAAACCTTCTCTTGCTTTAAATATATTGCTGTACTATATATATTCTTCTTATCTGGAAATCAAATGATAATAAGATTTTTTAAAACTTGTCTAACAATGATGATACTATAACACTAAATATAAGAAACACTAAGTATAAAAAAACAAATAACCTAAAAAATTTAAGGTCTATATGAATAATAAATTAAACACTTATTTTATTGGTATTGGTTGGTTTATGTTAAGTATGCTAACTAGTGTAACTAATGATATAACGGCAAAATATCTTGGATTCATGCTACATAGTTTTGAGGTAGCTTTTTTTCGCTTTCTCTTTAGTGCTTTAATTCTTGTACCGTTTATTTTTTATTACGGGAAACAAACTCTAACCACTAATCGTCCTTTTGTCCATATCGCAAGAGGGGTTTTATTATTTTTTGGTATGACATCTTGGACTTATGGCTTACAACTTGCTCCAGTTACTACTGCCACAGTTATTAGCTTGGCTATACCTTTATTTACCTTGGTTTTAGCAGTATTTTTCTTAAATGAGAATATTATTTGGCAAAGATGGGCGGCAACTTTATTTGGCTTTATTGGAATTGTTATTACTCTGAAACCACATGCTAGTGATTTTAATCCACAAATATTGATTTTTGTATTAGCTGCTATATCTTTTGCCATGTTAGATATTATCAATAAGAAATTTGTAGTAAAAGAGTCAATGATTAGCATGTTATTTTATTCTGCTCTAATAACATCTTTAGTATCAATACCACCATCAACAATGTATTGGAAAACACCTAATGTTTCAGAATTTATTTTGCTATTTATTTTAGGAGCAGGAGGCAGTTTAATTTTATTCTTTCTATTAAAGGCTTTTGCTTTAGTTGATGCTACTGCCATCGCTCCTTATAGATATTTAGAGTTAATCATTTCAGTATCAGCCGGATATATTGTTTTTAATGAAATTCCTGAAAATAGCACTTTGTATGGGGCTCTGATAGTAATCCCTGCAACATTGTTTATAATATATTCTGAGAAAGAAAATATGACACAAGATGATAAAATTATCACATGAATAAACGTAAGTTGGTTTTTGTAAGCGGCATAGCAAATGCATTTGAATGGTATGATTACGCACTATTTGGTCTTTTTGCCCCGATAATAGGTGCAAAATTCTTCCCTGGATCAAGCCCTAGTTCGTCTTTATTACATGCTTTTTTGGCATTTGCTATCGGTTATCTAATGAGACCAATAGGTGGGGTGTTTTTTGGGGTGCTCGGAGATCGTTTTGGTAGAAGAACTGCTTTAAGTGCCTCTATATTCTGTATGTCCTTGCCAACAGCACTAATTGGTATGTTACCAACTTACGACAATATAGGTATTACCGCAACTATATTGATGATTTTAGTCCGAATGTTGCAAGGCTTATCAATGGGCGGAGCACTTACTGGCTCAATTTCATTTGTTATTGAACATACAGGTGTAGCGTACCGTGGGTTTAGTGGTAGTGTATCAATGTCCAGTATTTGTATTGGTTTACTGTTTGGTTCAGGAATATCTCAGTGCATACAAAGCCTTTTATCAGTAGAGCAATTTGATGATTGGGGGTGGAGAATACCATTTTTATTAGGAATTTTTGTTTTATTTGCTGGACTTTACATAAAGAAATATACAAGTGAAACCCCTAGTTTCCAAAATATAAAAGAAAATGGTGGAATTTTAAAATCTCCTCTGAAAAAAGTTGTTTCTGTCTACTGGATTGATATGATAATATCAATCTTCATCAATTCTACAGGCTCAGTACTATTTTATCTACAAACTATTTATCTAATGTCATTTCTGAGGATAAATCATGGTTTTACCAATGATGAAGTTAGTAATTTAGCTAATTATTGTTATATAATCATGGCAATTGTTACTTTATGTTCTGGCTATTTGTCTGATGTAATTGGTCGTAAGAAAATTTTTGTGATCAATTTACTGGTAATTATTTTAGTTACCCCATTTTTGATGCAGGTAATTGAAACCTGGGACTTTTGTTTTATAATTACATCTCAAATTATATTATCAATTTTAGCTGCCTGTTATATTGGCCCTGAACCTGCACTGCAAGCTGAATTCTATCCAACCAATATCAGAAATACGGCTTTATCATTATCTTATAATATAGCAACTAGTATTTTTGGTGGCACAACACCTTTAGTGATAGAGTATCTTGTACAAAAAACCGGAACTATTACTTCGTCTATCTATTACATAATTGTTTGTGCTATTTCAAGTTTAATAGCTCTTTATTTTTATAAGGATCGTTCAACAACATGATAACTATTTTAAAGATTTTCCTAGCATTTATAGTAAAATTATCTATAAACTACTTAGTGGCTTAATAAAAGTAATATATACTATAGACTAACCCAATAGTATTACTCCGTCATTGCGAGGAGACCATAAGGTCGACGAAGCAATCCATATGATAAGCTTCATGGATTGCCACGCTCACGTACGTTCGCTCGCAATGACGCTACAACGTCATAGGAGATAAATGTGCAGCAGTTAGCTTATGGGACTGTTGAAAGAAGAGATAGGTATGGTATAATGAAAAAAAAGAAAAAATAGAGAGTTGTAGAATGTCTTCGAATCAAATGACAATGGTAAGTCTAAATCAGTTAGTTAACGC
>JAIRUG010000030.1 GCA_031254535.1 Rickettsia sp. | reverse complement strand
AATTGCAATCTTTTAAAAATATTAGAGTTGATGATTTTTTTTGTAATTTTTTAGACAAAAGATTTTGTTTCTTTTTTTTGAAATTAGAGCAAATTTTTATCTTTCAACGGTCCCATAATTTATATATGAAGTAAAATAAACATATAGTGACTTTCTAACCTCTCATATCTTCATACGAGGAAAGCAGTAGCATCACGTGCCTTGTTTGAGTACTTAAGAGTGAGGTCCACAGAAAAAAAGCTAAAGTACAAGACGTCATTGCGAGAAGGCGTAGCCAACAAAGCAATCCATTCTTGACCATTTTTTGGATTGCCGCGTCGCCGCAAAGCGGCTCCTCGCAATGACGCTTAGCGAGCAGATTTTTTATTCATCGTAAGAAAATAACAAAAAAACCGTGAACGCTCACATTTAAGATATTGTACTCATAGTTATTTATTCTTAGACTTCTTTTATGTTATAGGCAAGATTGAATTTTTTGTCAATATATATTTATTGATCCAACAATTCTAATTAGGAGGGCAGATAAAGGCGGGAGGTAAGTCAAATGTAGATCACTATATTCCCAGATGGTCAAAAGCATTTTTAGTAATGACTCTGCCTCTTGGGGTACGTTGTAATAACCCTATTTGTATTAGATATGGTTCGATGGTTTCTTCAACAGCATCACGTTGTTCTGATAGAGCTGCGGCAATTGTTTCTATACCGACCGGACCCCCACCATAATTATCAGCTATAAATTTTAAATATCTATAATCATTACTGTCTAAACCTATTTTGTCAACCTCTAATCGATTTAGTGAGATATTAGCAATATTTCTATCAATTTCTAGCTGATCATCAACAGAAGCGAAATCTCTCACTCGTCTAATTAGCCTGAGGGCAATTCTTGGGGTTCCTCTACTACGCTCCGCTATTTCTTCTAACGCATCATCGGTTACATTAATTTCCAGCAATTTACTAGCTCTACTCAAAACAAGTTTTAATTCAGCTACACTATAAAAATGTAAACGCAATGGTATACCAAATCTATCTCTTAAAGGGTTACTCAATAGACCGAGTCTAGTAGTTGCTCCAACTAAAGTAAAATTGGGTAGATTGATTTTTACTGACCTTGCTGCAGGTCCTTCCCCAATAACTATGTCCAGAGCAAAATCTTCCATGGCTTGGTACAATACTTCTTCAATATTTGTGCTAAGACGGTGAATTTCATCAATAAACAATACATCATTATCTTGCAAATTAGTAAGTATAGCAGCTAGGTCAGCCGCTTTTGATATAGCAGGTCCTGAGGTGGATTTAAAATTTACTCCCATCTCCTTAGAAATAATTTGGGCAAGAGTGGTCTTACCAAGTCCAGGAGGACCATAAAATAAGGTATGATCTAAATGTTCAGACCTATTTTTAGCTGCTTGGATAAAAATGGATAAATTCTCTTTGATTTGTTGTTGTCCAACAAATTCTTTTAAGTAGCTAGGTCGTAGAGAAAACTCTTGATCGCTTGGAAGTATATCAGCTGATAAAACATTTTTAGACATTGGAACTACGTGCCTTTAGTGCAAGTTTAATTAGCTCATTAATAGAAAGATCAGGATTATTTGCAATAATTTCCTGTACTAAATTATGTGCTTCAGTTCTATTAACACCAAGTGAGGTTAAAGCTAATGTAGCATCAGATGATATCTTAGCTAAGTCATTATCATTCTTATCGATGATAAGGTTATTAGCAAGGTTAGTTAAGGCTTTATCCTTTAACTCTATGATAATTCGTTCAGCTAATTTTAGCCCAACACCAGAAACGGCTTTAAAAGCTTCTTTATCCTGCCTGGCTATCGCTGATTGGATTTGCTCAGGTGATAAATTTGATAAAATAGCTAAAGCCATCCTCGTACCAATACCGTTTACAGATTGTAATAAATTAAAAACAAACTTCTCTTCAAGAGATAAAAAGCCGTAAAGATTAATATGATCTTCTCTTACATGGGTTTCAATAAATAATTGACAAAACTCATTAACTACTAATTTATTTAGGGTCTTACTAGAACAATACACTAAATATCCAACACCACTAACATCAATAATGACATAATCGTTAAAACATCCATCTATTTTACCTTTTAGTTTGCCAATCATAATTTTTTAGTATCAGATTTTGTTTTTGGCTTACGATTCCTCGTGCATATATATGTTATCACTGGTGGTGCAGTTACTATCAAAGCCAAAATATAATGCAATAACGTTGGAGTATCGGAGCAGTGACATTGACCCTCATCCGGGAATGTGGACATGAGTATAATATTTGCGATAAGCCAAGTGACCGTCCCATATATAAGCAAGTATACTATATATTTGGCTTTTTTGCAGAGATCTTTCATCATAGTTTCCTCTTTTGTTTAATATATCTAATGACAATAATAGAATATTTGAATAAATGATAGAGAAAGTAACTCTAATCCAGCAATTCTAATTAATTCAATAATACACTAAATATTCCACACCACTAATACCAATAATGACATAATCAGTAAAATATTTCATTTATTTTACTTTATATGTATAGCTTAACCAGATAATATGGCGACATCAGCTAATGCTGCCCAAACTGCCTGAAAGAAATCAGAGAAATTACCAGCAGTTTTCCTGCTCTGCTGCTTAATTTTAAACCAGTAATG
>JAIRUG010000029.1 GCA_031254535.1 Rickettsia sp. | reverse complement strand
AAAATTGCAATCTTTTAAAAATATTAGAGTTGATGATTTTTTTTGTAATTTTTTAGACAAAAGATTTTGTTTCTTTTTTTTGAAATTAGAGCAAATTTTTATCTTTCAACGGTCCCATTGTATTATTTTGCGGCGGAGACCCTAATCTTAAGGATAAATTTATGTGTAATTATCGATTGCAATGTTTTATACTTTTTAACTTTCAACAGCTGTGGGCTACGCCTCCTCGCAATGACGTTTTTATGCTGTTGTAATAGTTATAAAATAAAAAATGTAGGGTACTAATCCTCTATTCACTCTTTAGATACCATAAGAAAGAGGCATAGTGTACTCTAAAATATTAGAGTTGGATGATTTTGTTTTTGGTTTGTTTAGGTGGTTCGAATTAGAGTATTTGACATACAGCAATGAATTGCATACTATACCGCAACTATAATGTCTTTGGAGAAAGCATGCAATCAAATCGGTTATATTTATTTCGAGATACGCGTTTTTTGCCTATCTTCATAGTACAATGTTGTGGTTGTCTGAATGATAGTATACTAAAAAATGCATTAATTATATTAATTACTTATAAGATATCTAGTCAACTGATAGACTCAGCCCAATTGCTTGTGCTAGCTGCTAATAGTATTTTTGTGTTACCTTTTGCAATATTTGCAAGTATTGCAGGACAGATAGCTGATAGGTATGAACGATCAACTATAGTTAAAATCATTAAATTATTTGAACTAGCCATAGTGCTTTTTGCTACTTATGGATTTTTTCATAATAATTTAGTAATACTTTTTTTATCTATATTTCTTATGGGTATACATTCGACATTTTTTGGACCAATCAAATATAGTGTTCTGCCAGACCATTTATACCGAAATGAATTATTGGGAGCTAATGGATTTGTTGAGGCGGGAACATTTATTTCTATTTTAGTTGGTACTATTATTGGAGGATACTACACTATAAGTGGCAATTTAATAATCACTATTCTGATAATAATTGCTACAGTTGGCGTCATTGCTAGTTATTTTATGCCAAAATCAAATAATTCTAACTGTGAAATTAAAATAAATTTAAATTTATTTCGTGAAAGTATAGAAATGATTAAATATGCCAAAGCTAAAAAGCAAGTATATTTGGCAATTCTTGGTATATCTTGGTTTTGGTTTATCAGTGCAGCAATACTTGCTCAAATTCCATCTCTTGCTAAAGATACTTTCGGAGCAGATGAAAATGTTGCTAATTTGTTCCTTGCAACATTTTCAATTGGAGTAGGAGTTGGTTCTTTTTGGTGTAATAAAATTTTTGGAAATGAAATTACCACGAAATATGTTTTTGTTTCAGCTATTGGTATCAGTATATTTGGTGTTGATTTATTTTTTGCAAGTCGAATTAGTGCGATTCATTATGAACCAGAACAATTAAAGAGTATATTTATCTTTTTATCTAAAAAGCATAATTGGCGGATCATTATCGATTTGTTTTTTATAGCTGCTATTGCAGGACTATATATTGTGCCACTTTTTGCAGTATTACAATATTTTAGTTCCTCAGCTCATCGTAGTAGAATAATTGCTATAAATAATTTTGTTAATGCTATATTTATGGCTGGGTCTACTTTAATACTTTCGTTGTTATTCTATTGGGGATATTCGATACCATCCGTTATATTATTCATTAGCATACTTAACATAGTGGTAGCTTATTATATTTATCAATTAATTCCTGAAGTAAAAATAGTACCTTTTGCTGTTAACCGAGCTATTTTAAAATTTATTTTTGATTGCATGTACAGAGTGGAAGTTAAAGGTATTGAAAATTTTTATAAAGCTGGCAAAAGATCAGTAATTATTGCCAATCATATTTCATATCTTGATCCTGCATTACTTGCAACTTATCTACCTGAAGAAATGACTTTTGCCATTAATACAACTATAGCTAAAGTGTGGTGGGTAAAACCATTTTTAACAATGGCAAAAACTTTACCAGTTGATCCCACTAATGCAATGGCTATAAAGAGTTTGATTAGGGAAATACAAAAAGATAAAAAAGTTGCTATATTCCCCGAAGGAAGAATAAGTATTACTGGTTCCTTAATGAAGATATATGAAGGACCTGGCATGATTGCTGAGAAAGCTGATGCAACAATTTTACCTGTAAGAATAGATGGTACACAGTTTACTCACTTTTCTAAGCTTAAAAATATACTTAAAACACGGATATTTCCTAAGGTCACTGTCACTATTTTGCCACCTTTGCCACCAGTAAAATTTTCTTCTAATCAGAATATAGATAATAGGGAAAAACGTAAATATATAGGTCAGGCTCTTTATGATATCATGACTGATATGATATTTGAAAGTTCTGATTATCGGAATACTATATTTCAGTCTCTCATTGAAACAGCAAAAGCTTATGGTTTTAACAAAAAAATAATACAAGATATTGATGACAAGTCTATTACCTATCGCCAATTAATATTACAATCTTTTACTTTAGCAAATTTAATAAAACAGGATACAGAAGTAGCTGACTATATAGGTATTATGCTACCTAACATGGTTGAAACTATTATTACTTTTTATGCTATGCAAGCCTGTTCTCGTCGACCAGTCATGATTGATTATATGAGTAAGGTTAGCAATGTAGTGACATCGTGTAAAACAACGTCAGTAAAAACAGTATATACTTCAAAACAATTTGTCAAAAAAGCTGGATTACAAGAAGTGGTGGCAAAGATCTTAGAAGTTAATATAAAAGTTATTTACCTTGAAGATTTAATGTCAAGAGTTAGTTTATATTTAAAAATTAAAGCTGTGATTGGTAGCTTCTTTCCACAGAGTTATTATAGCAATATGTGTGCTAGTTATGATGACAATGATCCGTCAGTTGTAGTATTTACTTCAGGTACTTCAGCAACACCTAAAGCGGTAGTATTGTCACATAGAAACTTGCAAGCTAATAGATGTCAGGTTCTAGCTAAGTTGCATTTTAGTCTTGATGATTTTGCCTTTATGGCTTTACCATTATTTCACTGTTTTGGTTTATCTGGCACAATAATGATGACACTTAACGGTATACCAGCGTTTCTTTACCCTTCTCCTTTACATTATCGGAGTGTTCCTGAGGTAATATATGACATAGGAGCGACGATTATGTTTGGTACGGATGTATTTTTGCATGGTTATGCCACCTGTGCTCATCCTTATGATTTTTATTCTATAAGATACGTGTTTGCCAGTAGTGAAAGACTTAGAAAAAAAACAACACAATTATGGCTTGATAAGTTTGGTATAAGAATTTTTGAAGGATATGGTACATCTGAAACAGCTCCAATAATATCATGTAATACTCCAATGCATTATCGTGGTGGAAGTGTAGGTCGTTTGATGCCCAAAATAGAATATTATATTAAACCAATTAACGGAATAGAAGAAGGGGGGCAACTATTTATTAAGGGACCAAATGTTATGCTTGGCTATATGCATTCTAATAATCCTGGGGTTATTCATCCTACATCATCAGAAGGTTTGGGTTTAGGGTGGTACGATACTGGGGATATTGTAAAATTTGATAAAGATGGTTATCTTACCTTATTAGGTCGTGCTCAACAATTTGTTACAATAGAAGAAATAATATCATTGGCATTAATAGAAGATTTAGCTAATATGATCGATGCTGATAGTAGACATGTGGCTATTTGTTCTGATTATGCTAATAAAGACAACCAAATTTTTCTCTTTACCACCAGTCAGACTATGAATAGAGAAAATTTTATAGAAATGATACATAAAAATTCAACATATCCGAGACAAAATACTATATACTTAAATGATTTGAAGAATTGGAACGTAAAACAAGGGGTGAGCGAGCGGAGCGTAGATGAGCGTGAGCACGCGAATACCCCGCAAGTATTTGCAGGAGCCAATTCTTCAAAGCAGAAGAGTATATCAACAAACTATTTACCAGAGATTATCCCTGTTAAAGAAATACCGATTCTACCAATAGGTAAAGTAAATTATCGGCAAATAACTAAAATGCTTGAAAATTATAGAAAAGCAATTAGAATACTTGGATGAGGTAAGGAACTCATATTTAATAGAAAAATTGATATACAGTAGTAATTATTAATTTTCTATTTGAGTATAGCTAACCTGATTAGTATTTATTCATACAAATCGTCATTGCGAGGAGGCGTAAGCCGACAAAGCAATCCATTTCTACCCACTTTTCTGGATTGCCACATCGCCGCTTATCAAGCGGCTCCTCGCTAATAGACGCCAAGGCTAAATACTCAGGTTAGCTATAAACCTTTTTTCACAACCTAAATATATTGAATAGAAAAGATATTATGCATAGTGTTATTAGTAAAATATTATTGATTATTGTAGTTGTTCTAATAGCATTATTTGCTTATAAAACTATGAATACTCCTAATGCTGTTTCTGCTACGGTTTCGATTAATGCTGCAGATCAGCCATTATTAGATCAAAAAGAACAAGTGAGAAAAACCGAGCAAATTGTAAAAGAATATTTGCTAAATAATCCTGAAGTAATAATTCAGGCAATAGAAGGTCTCCAACGGCGTAAAATGCAGGAGATGGAAATAAAAACTGGTGAATATATTAGAGATAATAAATCTGATATAGAGAATTCTCTTACATCTCCAGTACTTGGTAATCCAAATGGAGATACGATCATCGTGGCTTTTTATGATTATAATTGTAGTTATTGTAAAAAAGGTAGTAATTTTATTAATCAGCTAATCAAATCAGATATGGACGTTAAGGTCATTTTGCGACTATACCCACTTCTTGGTGATGCATCTAATTATGCAGCAACTATTGCTTTGGCTGTTTATAAGACCACTCCTGATAAATTTCAGGATATTCATAATGGTTTAATGGAGCTAAAACCTATTACCAAAGAATCTGTAGAAAAATTGCTCATAGCAAATGATTTAAATCTTGAGATAATTGCAGAAGAAATTAATAAAGGGGAGATAAAAGATCTTCTCGATAAAAATGTTAAATTAGCAAAAGGTTTAAGAATACAGGGAGTTCCTGCCTATATTATTAATGGTAAATTAATGGCAGGAATGATGGATCTGGAACAATTGCAAAAAATAATTGCTGATGTAAGAAGTAAAAATAAATAATACTGGTATACTCAAATCATTTGAGCATGTTTAGCTATTGATTGTGACTTTTTAATTACTTTTGGATGGTTGTTTATGTAAATATGTTTGACAAATATAAAATAATTTGATAAATACTTAGTACTAGTATCAATTCCCAAAATTAAGTTAGTTACCCGAAAATATAAATGCTCTCTATGTTCTACTTAAACCTAGCTGGGTTGTTGAAATTTTGTAATGCTAATTTCCTCAAATTATTCGAGTAGTAGTCTAAACCTTAATCTTTCATAGGTTTCATGATTTTTCCGATTTTTAAACAATAAACCTCTTTTCAAAACTAGCTATGAGAGAGAAATTTTTAATAAAAAATTAATTGAAAAATCGTAACTAGTACTTAATAAATGTACACAAGGATTCCCTCGATTAATTTTGACAACAAAATGACCTGAAAGAATAAAGTTTCTAGGACAGTCTAATCTTAATTAATCTAAAGAAAATAAAATAATGACAAGAAATACAGTGACTGACAATAAGGAATCATCTGATAATCGTTACAATAATAGTATCAAGTATGATAGTCCTAATAAAGATGGTATTGTTATCATCAATCTTAAACAATTAAAGCGAAAATCACCTGAAGAGTTACAAGTACAAGCAGAAAATCTTAATATTGAGGACTCTAGTGCCTTGCTAAAACAAGAGCTAGTCTTTGCTATACTTAAGAAATCTGTTGAGCAGGGTGATTTGATTTCAGGAGAAGGTGTACTGGAAATTCTACCTGATGGATTTGGCTTCCTTAGATCCCCAGAGGTAAATTACTCCACTGGTCCTGATGATATTTATATTTCTCCAAGTCAGATTCGTCGTTTTGGACTACGCACAGGAGATACGGTAGAGGGGCAAATTAGGGCTCTAAAACCGGGAGAACGTTATTTTGCATTGTTAAAAGTAAATAAAGTTAATTTTGAGGAGCCTTCTAAGGCTTATCATAGAGTACATTTTGATAATTTAACGCCACTTTATCCTGAAGAAAAATTATCATTAGAACTAGAAGATAATAGTAAGGATTTTAGTACAAGAATAATTGAATTGGTTGCTCCTATGGGTAAAGGACAACGTGCGTTGATTGTTGCTCCACCAAGAACTGGTAAAACTGTTCTATTGCAAAATATTGCACATGCTATTACCACCAATAATCCAGAAGTATTTTTAATTGTTTTGTTAATCGATGAACGTCCAGAAGAAGTTACTGATATGCAGCGTTCAGTGTGTGGTGAAGTAGTTAGCTCAACTTTTGATGAACCAGCTATTAGGCACGTTCAGCTTGCAGAAATGGTTATTGAGAAAGCTAAAAGGTTAGTAGAGCATAAAAGAGATGTGGTAATATTGGTTGACGCAATAACAAGACTTGCAAGAGCTTATAACACTGTTGTACCATCGTCTGGTAAAGTTCTTACAGGAGGTGTTGATGCAAATGCATTACAACGACCAAAAAGATTCTTTGGAGCGGCAAGAAATATTGAAAATGGTGGTTCATTAACTATAATAGGAACTGCTTTAGTTGAAACCGGTTCGCGTATGGACGAGGTGATTTTTGAAGAATTTAAAGGTACTGGTAACTCTGAGATAGTTCTCGAACGCAAAATAGCTGATAAACGTATTTACCCTGCGATTGATATTACTAAATCTGGTACACGTAAAGAGGAGTTATTGGTTGATAAAGCCATTTTAACAAAAATGTGGATTCTTCGTAGAATCATTAATCCAATGGGGACTATAGACGCAGCAGAATTTTTAATTGATAAACTTAAAAACACTAAAACTAATACAGAATTTTTTGATTCAATGAATTCATAGAATGCTTTTCAGGAGGAAGTATGACTAAAAGAACAAAAATTGCTTTAATTGGCGGTGGCAATATCGGTGGCACGCTTGCACATTTGATAGCCTTTAGAGAGCTTGGTGACGTAGTTATGTTTGATATATCTAAAGGCTTCCCTCAGGGTAAGGCTTTAGATATATCACAAGCTGGAGCTATTACAGGGTCAGATGTAATTACCACGGGTACTAATGATTATAAAGATATAGAAGGCTCAGATGCTATAATTGTTACAGCCGGAGTGCCACGTTTGCCTGGAATGAGTCGTGATGATTTAATTAATGTTAATAGCACTGTTATAAAAACTGTGGCTAGCAACATTAAGCAATATGCACCGAATGCTTTTGTCATTGTTGTAACCAACCCACTTGATGCTATGGTTTATGTAATGTTAAAAGAGAGTGGACTACCTAGCAATAGGATAGTTGGTATGGCTGGGGTACTTGATTCAGCAAGATTTAACCTTTTCCTAGCCAATGAATTTAATGTTTCTGTAGAAAATGTTAGTAGTTTTGTACTTGGGGGGCATGGTGACTCAATGGTTCCTTTGGTTAGATATTCGACAATTAATGGGATACCAGTTTTAGATTTAGTAGAAATGGGATGGTCAACGAAGGAACGTATTAACGCAATAATAGATCGTACAAGAAATGGTGGTGGAGAAATTGTTTCACTACTTAAAATTGGTTCGGCTTATTACGCTCCAGCAACTTCTGCTATTGAAATGTTAGAGAGTTATCTAAAAGATAAACGCAAAATATTAAGTTGTGCTGCTTATCTTCAAGGGGAATATGGAGTAAAAAATATGTATGTCGGTGTGCCAGTTATTATTGGTAAAAATGGCATAGAAAAAATAATAGAAATAAAATTAAATGAGGAAGAGCAAAATTTATTTAACAAATCAGTAGATGGAGTTAGAAAGTTGATTGAGTCAGTAAAATTGTAAAGATTATTATGTAAGTTAGTAGCATGCTTAGTATAATATCATCAGCTAAAACCCAGGATTTTACTTCTCAAATAGTGGAGTTGCTATCGGTGCAACCCCATTTTCTTACTAAAACACAATATCTTTTTCAAATATGTAAAAGTTTGTCACAAGATCAGATCAAGCAGTTAATGGGGGTTAGTGATAAACTGGCTGAGCTTGATTATCATATAGCTTAATCAAAGAAAATGGCGACAAGAGGAAGAAAATATAGTATAAATATAGAGAGAAAAAATATAGTAAAATCCGATGCCAAGAAGTTATAGTTATAGCTTAACCAGATAATA
>JAIRUG010000027.1 GCA_031254535.1 Rickettsia sp. | reverse complement strand
AATTGCAATCTTTTAAAAATATTAGAGTTGATGATTTTTTTTGTAATTTTTTAGACAAAAGATTTTGTTTCTTTTTTTTGAAATTAGAGCAAATTTTTATCTTTCAACGGTCCCATTTTTGAAGGTATTTCAAGAAAATCATGTTTATTAGCAGCTAAACAGAGTCATAAATAGAATAATTAAAATTTTGTTCGCAGAACCTAAAAAATAGAAGACAAATAGATTTATAAAGAATATAATCCCTAAATATCTGATTTATCAGGAATATATTCTATGCATATTAAAAGATATTTAAATTTAACATTACCAGCAGGTCAATCTTGTTTTCTATGGGGGGCACGTAAAGCTGGCAAATCAACTTACTTAAAAGAACAATTTCAAGATAGTCTCTATCTAGATTTATTACAAGCTAATGAGTATCAGGTATATTCTAAGAATCCTGAGCGTCTGCGACAAGAAATTTAATCTCAGGACAAACTATCTACTGTTATAATAGATGAAGTGCAAAAGGTACCATTGCTTCTTGATGAAGTACATCATTTAATAGAATCAAATAAATCTCTGCAATTTATTCTATGTGGATCAAGTGCAAGGCGTTTAAAATCGACTGGTGCTAATCTTCTGGGAGGAAGAGCATGGAGGTATATATTTTTACCTTTATGTTACTCTGAACTTAAGGAACTTAATTGGCGTAAAATTTTTAATCATGGTCTTGTGCCAAGTCATTATTTAGCTTCTGAGATAATTCATAAGTTTTTAGCATCTTACTTATTTGATTACATTTTGCCTGAGGTTCAGTTTGAAGCAAATCTAAGAAAGAGAGAGGCTTTTGTAAGGTTTTTAGAAGTTATAGGCATTTCTAATGGTGAAATGATAAATTTTAGCAATATTGCAAGAGATTTGTGGAGTTGATGCAAAAACTGTCAGGACATATTTTGAAATATTAGAGGACATGTATTTGGGATACCATCTATATCCGTACAAATCGCACACCAAGCGACAAATTATAACAGAAACACCAAAATTCTATCTTTTTGATACTGGGCTTGCAAATTATTTAAGAAGGTATGAATATAAGGAAATGATTGGTTCTGAAGCTGGTAAAGCCTTTGAACATTATATCTTTTTAGAACTTATGGCTTATAAATATTTATGTGATAAAAGAGATCAAATATTTTATTGGCGAACAAAAGAAGGGCTTGAAGTCGATTTTATCGTGCAGGATAATGCTTTTGAAGTTAAGATTTCATCTTCTATACAAAAAAATCATTTAAAGGGATTATTAGAATTTGGCAGGGAACATGAGTTTAAACTGTATGTTATTTGCCTAGAAAAGAAAAAACGCATAGCAACTATAGATAAAAAAGAAGTTCACATTTGGCCGGTTCAGGAATTTTTTGATATGCTATGGGGACATTATGTATGGACTAGCCTAAATAATGCGAGTTGCCAATTAAACCGTCATTGCTAGGAGTGTGTAAACACGACGAAGCAATCCAGATTTATTCTAATTTTTGGATTGCTTCGTCGCCACAAAGCGACTCCTCGCAATGATGGTTTAATTGGCAACTCGCGTTATTTATTTTTAATGTTTTTAATATATACCTAATAATATTGGATATTGGATAATCTTTTATGATAAGAAAAATAATTATATTTACTATCATTGCAATTTCATTGTTAGTATGTGCTATGTTAACCGCTGTAAACTTTGTTGACTATAATTCTGTCAGTAATAGTTTTGTCAATGAATTAAAAATTTCTCCTCAAAATCTAAAGAACATAAAAATAACTAAATTTCCTGTACCTTATTTGACTATTGATCAGATAAAAGAAGATGGAAGAATAGAATTAGAAAATATAGAAATTCACTTTGCCCCATGGTCATTATTAATTCTCAGACCAAGAATTAGTGCTGTAACCATGTATAATGCTACAATATATTCAGATGAACAAGATTTTGACATTATAAACCATGATAGGATAGTTAGCTCTTTCATAATCAATGGTATAATCGATATAAATTTTGATATTAGAAATCTGACTATTCTAAATAGAAATAAACAACCCATTATTACTTTAAATAACTGCTCTTTATTTAAAAATAGCTCTATTTCTAATAGCACCTCATTCACAGGAGATGGGGGGTATGTAGGAAAATTGTCTGGATTTTTTGAAAGAAAGGGCAATCAAACAAATTTTGACCTTACTATCGCTAACGATGACTATAATTTTCACCTGTTAGAAACCTATATAGACTCTAAACTGATAAATGGCAAAGCAGAATATTTAATTCAAAATTTAGCTGATATATTACATATTCTTATACCAGATTTAGATTTTTTATTTAGAAGATTTAATCCGAATGAAAAGATAAATATAAAATTTGATATTTTGCCTACTCCACAATTACTTAAGCTAGAAAATATAACTATAGATTCTAATTCACTAGCAGGCAACGGTTCAATATATTTGAATAAAAGCGACGGTGTCACTAGTATAATAAAATTATATTTTCCTAAGATAGACGCAAAATCGCTGATTACTCCATCAAATAATATTAAACAATTTAGCAATTCGGTCTTTGGGTTAAGGTTTCTCTTTGATAATAAATCAATCATAACCAATATTTTAGTTGATCAAATAATATTAGGTAATGATGAGGTATTAAATAATACTAAAATTTTGCTTAATTTAGACAAAGGGGTATTAGTGGTTAATGATTTCTCTGGTACAATAAAATCCGGAGGAAATTTTCAATTTATAGGCAATGTAACTCAAAACTCAGTACGAAGTATATTTGATGGCACAATTTATCTGCAACATAATGACCTTGATTCTATATTGAATACGTTAGGTTACCAACAAGCAGTGAGTGAAAAGCCTACAGCTTTTATTTTATCTTCAGATTTAAAACTAACTTTAATAGATATATATTTACAAAACCTTATGCTAAAAACTGAAAACACTAAAGTTACGGGTAATATTACGGCTAGATTTATTGGTTCTATGCCGCATTTTATAGCTATTCTTGACTTTTCTTCGATAGATTTAAATAGGGAAGATTATCCAATAATCTCACCAATGGTGAAATTTGCCAAAAGTTTGTCAGAAAATATGAAAGATGAATCATATTTAGCTAAATATATTCCCATTAGGACAGTTGATTATTTAGGTAATTTTGATATCACGATCAATGATATATTTATGGGAAATAATTCATTTGGTAAAGCATATATATTAGCAAATATTTCACCAGGTAATATTGAAATTAGTAATCTTGATATAAGAACCAATAATGATTACATCAATCTTAGTGCCAATTTATTAGCAAATAATATCAAACCACAATTGAAAGTTACAATAAATGATGGGTCTCTTAATGTTAATTCTTTAACTCCTGAATCTTTACTTAATCTACGAAATAAATTATTGAATGAATTTGATTTAGAAAAAATAGAGTTAAAATTAAATTGTGTATTATCAAAAATAACACAAGGTGATCTAGTGTTGCAAAATTTAAAACTTGCCTTAGCAAATAATAATACTTTATTTAAGATTAGTAACCTTGAAGCAAATCTACTTTTGGGTAAATTAAAAGCAGAAGGTAATATTCTATTAGCTCCTTATACTCTAAATTTTGTTTATGCACTGAATTCTATTGATTTAGCTCAATTATCTAATATTTTGCCGAAATGGTTACTGGACAATTATGGTAGAATGAGCGTAAATGGAGCAATTGCCACTAATGGTAATAGTTTGAAAGAATTATTGTATGAGCTTAACACTCAATCAGACTTTGTAGTAAAAAATGCTAAGATCAGTAATTTTTCCATTGATTCATTTATAGAAAAAATTAATAATAAAGATTATAATTTGAAATATTTAAAAGAGGATTTAGCCCACGCTATGTATCAAGGGCAAACTGAATTGGATAGTTTGCATGGCAACGTTCAGTTAAAAAATGGCATAGTTACAATAAAAGACATAGTATTTAATACGAAGTATAGTAGTGGGTCTGCATCATCAGTTGTAAATATATATAATTGGGACATAGCATTATCTTCAATATTATCTTTCTATATAGCAGACTTAAACCCTAATTTAAACGACTCTAGTAACCAAAATACTCCTATAAGTCTTAAAATAAAAACATCAGGCACTATATTAGATCTTATAAAAACATTAGATGAAACTGAACTAAGAAAGGCTTTAGAGAACGAAAGAAAATCTACAGCTACAAAACAATAAATGTTATTTAAAATTTTTAAGAATTACAGTTTGGGATAATTTTTTTATCTTAACTATATTTTAATCTTGCTATAACTTATAATATTGTTCTATTTTAACAAGAAGATTCCTAAAACATAGAATTATGCTAATGCGATTATTGCTATTTTTTTCCTGTATAATAATATTCAATATAAGCTCCTATCCTGCTTATGCTGCAAAAAAACATATATCTTTCCCAACTCAGACAAGTCTTGTCGTAGATTACAATACCGGTAGAATATTACATGATAAAAATTCTACTACTAAAATATATCCGGCTTCATTGACAAAACTAATGACCTTGTATTTATTATTTGAAGCACTAGAATCTGGCAGATTATCAATGAATCAAAAATTATATGTTTCAAAAAACGCAGAGAGAATGTTGCCCTGTAAGCTAGGTCTTAGAGCGAAAGAATCTATTACTGTAAGAGACACTATTTTAGCCCTAATTGTTAAATCTGCAAACGATGCGGCTATGGTCGTAGCTGAAAATATCAAAGGCAGTGAGGAAAAATTTGCTCAGTTGATGACTATTCGGGCACATCAGCTTGGTATGAAAGATACTTATTTTAAAAATGCTTCTGGATGGCATCATCCTTGTCAAAAAACTACCGCTCGGGATCTTGCTAAATTATCTATAGCTATTAAGCGAGATTTCCCCAAATATTATAGTTATTTCTCTAGAAATAATTTTATTTTTAGAGGTAATATTGTACGAGGACATAATAAGGTAAATGAAATTTACGAAGGAGCTGAAGGGTTAAAAACTGGCTATACCATTCCTGCCGGCTATAATTTGATTACTGCTGCAACTAGAAAAAATAAATCTTTGGTTGCTGTTGTTACTGGTGGCAGATCTTCTGAATCTAGAAATCTGCAAATGGTAAAACTATTAGATACATATTTTGATAAACCTAACAGTAATAAGACAATGGCTAATAAATTGACAGCAAAAAGCAAAAATGAGCAGATTATTGATACAAGAAAAAGGATTGCATATTCAAACTAATCTAACTAGAAAACAAAAAGAGGCTGTCTGGTTACTCTCAATCGGTACATTCCTGGAGTATTTTGATCTGATGCTCTATGTACATATGGCGGTAGTTCTTAATGAACTTTTTTTCCCAAAATATGCCCCACATGCAGCACAATTACTTTTAGCTTTTACTTTTTGTGCCACATATTTATTGAGACCTATAGGGGGATTAGTTTTTGGATGAATTGGTGATAATATAGGGCGTAAAGCAACAGTTGTTATCACCACTTTTATGATGGCAATTTCTTGTCTTATCATTGCTAATTTACCAACTTATGCTGAAATAGGTATCACTGCTGCTGTGATTGTATCAATATGTCGTATTATGCAAGGTATAGCTTAACCAGATAATATGGCAACATCAGTTAATGCTGCCCAAACTGCCTGAAAGAAATCAGAGAAATTACCAGCAGTTTTCCTGCTCTGCTGCTTAATTTTAAACCAGTAATGCTCTATTGGGTTCAAATCTGGTGAATATGTTGGTAAAAAAAGATCTTACAGCCCACTGACTCTATTAAATCTTTTACTTTC
>JAIRUG010000025.1 GCA_031254535.1 Rickettsia sp. | reverse complement strand
AATTGCAATCTTTTAAAAATATTAGAGTTGATGATTTTTTTTGTAATTTTTTAGACAAAAGATTTTGTTTCTTTTTTTTGAAATTAGAGCAAATTTTTATCTTTCAACGGTCCCTTGATCTCAATATCTTTAATTTTGCTTTTTCCAGCTTTATTTGCAAACCCAAAATTCTTAGTAGCCAATTCATTCTCTATGGTATATTTTAAGTATAGTTTATCACAATCTTTAAATTTATCCCGTAAAATTAGAGGTATAACTTTTTCGGACAGAGAAAATCTATTTAATCTCAAAAAGATTTTACCAATTGAACCATCAATATTCCAAGTTAGACAATCTTCAAAATATTTTACTCCTTTTAGGTTATCTTTAATATAACCATAATCAATAGCATTTTCATCTTTTGAAGCACTATACACAGGAATATTGCCCTTATTTTTTTCAATAAAGGATTTTGTAAACTTACTGTTATTTGTTTTTTGTGATAAATCAAAAATATCCACTATTTTGATACTTTGACAATATTCGATTTCGCTATCAATTTTGATAACAAGTTTATCTATTGTTCGTTCTTTCTATGGTTGGCTTATATTCCCAATTAAAGTTATTTTTATCTAATGCTTTTTGTAATTCAAACGATAGATATAAACAATCAAGATTATCACATTTTGGAATATACAATCTTGCATCTCCATTTATACTAAATTTATGTTTTGACCTATAAAAAACTGTTCCAGCATATCCATTGGTAGTAAATCTGGATAGATTCAACATCATGATTAAAATGATTTATATAACCTAAAACACCATCTTGTTTTGTGTTTGCTGAGTAGACAGGATACGAACCCTCACGTTCCTTAATATAAGTCTTAGTGTATTTTGCTATTCCCTTTTTTATATTAAAAATATCCTCTATTTTCATACTTTTGTAATGTCCGATTTTGTCATCAATTTTAACGCTATCTTGCAAAGATATAATAAGCTCGTTACAAGTCATTACTAAATCGCTAATTATATCACTAAACCCACTAATTGAGACTATTTTGTCTGTTTCTTCAATAGCTAATTCAATTTTTTCTTCTTTACTCCCCCATCTTTCTACAGACCAATTCTTATCACTGTCAAATTTATTTATCGAAACTATCTTGCATCTCTTATCAGGATTAATGCCTATAAAATACTTCTTATTACCCTTAAAAGCATTATACAAATTAACAGCTTCTTTAAGTCATCTTGCTCAATATCAAATCTATATATCTCTACTTTCACCTATTTCACTAACTAAATAGGTGAATATTGGATCAGTCTGATTATCCAAGACATCATATTTTTTTGTAATTGCTAAAATATAGGTCTTTTTTTTTGTTGTAAAAAATGTCTTTAATGGCAAAGAAATAATTGCGTCAATATAGCAACTATCTAAAATATATTGCCTTAGGTTTTTATCGTTCTGTCTATTAAAAATACTGTCAGGCACAACTATAAAAGCCTTGCCACCTTTTTTTAGAGCTTTAATGATCCACTCCATAAAAAGCCCTTCAACACCCATGGCATTTATCTTGTAATAATTTTTTAACGTAGTATTTTTAGTTATCTCTTCTTTTAAATTGCTACTACCACTTGTTACATAAGGCGGGTTTGTTAAAATTAAGTCATATTTCTCTTCTTCTGCTTCTGAAAGTGTGCCAAGTATTGAGTTTGTTTTTAAAATAAAACTATCATTAAATATTTTGGCAAATTCTCTAGTTAGTCCAATATTATCTTTTATCAGTTCACAAAAATAAATAAGCATATTGGCTTTTGCTAAAATGATGGTTTTTTGTTCATCTTTATCAAAACCTTTATCAAAACCAACTATTTTAACTTTTTGTATTATTTTATTGTTTTCAACTTTAAAAAGCTCATCAAGATCGTCTTTTATAAACTCTAATGGAAATTTACCCACTCCGCAGGCTGGATCACAAATAGTCATTCCTTCTTTTAGCTCATCTTCTGCCATTTCGTTGATAGCACAAACAACTTTAATCGGAGTAAAAAACTGTCCCCATTCCTTTTTACTGATGCTTTCTTTTAAAAAACTCTCGAATAACTTACTTTTAAAATCATAGTCAATATGTTCAAGTTTTCCATAATCTCTAAATTTTTGTAAAACTTTTTTAAAGATTGTTCCGTAACCATCAACAGCTTTTTGTTCTTTGCTGATAAATATGCTACCATTTATTATGGTGGCCTTGTCTAGGGCATTTTCAGGAAACAGCTCCTTTATTTGTGGTCTGATAATATTTGCATAATGTTGTAAAACTGTATTAGTTTCATTGCCTTCTTCATACATCCTAAGTAAAGTGTAGAAATTATAAGTACCTTGTAATATTTTTAAATCACTTAGATATTTAAATATAAATAATTCAACAAATGTGTATAAGCAATTATCAGGGGTTGCACCACTAACACTCCAAACATCTTGCCATATTTGTTTTGCTAGATCCGTTGGATTGATTAGTTTTTTTGGTAAAATTCTATCATTTTTCTCATTTATTGATTGTATTATTTCATTGATAACTTTTGGTAAGTTTGCATCTTTAGAGTCAAAAAGATACTTAAAATCATCGCCTTTTTCATTTTTTACGTTATTACCAGTAGCAACATTAATCCATACCGTCTCTTGGGTATCAGTTGCAATAATTAATTTTGTTTTTAGTTTTTTGGCAACCTCAATTTCTTGTATAATAGCATTATTTTTTTTATTCTTGGTATTAAAGTGTTTAGGTTGTTTAAATTCCACAATAGCAATAACTTCTTTTTGTTTAGTGATAATAGCATCAACTCTCTTGTTTGATATATCCCCATAATTTATATTTCTTATTATATCAGCTTCTTTTAAATTACTAATAGCTATTGAACCAATATTATAAAATTCCAAGTCCCTATTTTGGGGGATTCTTGATTAAATCTCGTTGCAGAAGTTCTTCGCTCATAATTAAATCACACAATTATTCAATAACAATTCAAAAGCAGTATTATTGCTCCTTTAATTATATCCGAAACAAAACTCATAGACAATAGATACTTGAGATATTTTTTATTAACCTTATGAAGTTGTCCAATTAGTACTACACTTTAAAATAGCTATATTTAAATAGTACGAATAATTAAAATTATATAGCTGACCTAATTAGCATTTAGCTATCCTCGCTAATGGGACTGTTGAAAGAAGAAATAGGTATGGTATAATGAAAAAAAAGAAAAAAAGAGAGTTGTAGAATGTTTTCGAATCAAATGACAATGGTAAGTCTAAATCAGTTAGTTAACGCA
>JAIRUG010000019.1 GCA_031254535.1 Rickettsia sp. | reverse complement strand
AAAATTGCAATCTTTTAAAAATATTAGAGTTGATGATTTTTTTTGTAATTTTTTAGACAAAAGATTTTGTTTCTTTTTTTTGAAATTAGAGCAAATTTTTATCTTTCAACGGTCCCTTTATTACTCTTGTTCTCAGATCGTAACTATAACTTCTTGGCATCGGATTTTACTATATTTTTTCTCTCTATATTTATACTAATATTTTCTTCCTCTTGTCGCCATTTTCTTTGATTAAGCTATAACTCACAATGGAGTCTATGTTATGAAGGAGATTTAAATATAGTCTAATCTAATAATTGTAATCTTATCTTGTTTTAAAACTAATATTTTTTAATTTATAATTTTGTTAAATAATAAAACCACTTGACAGGGGTTTTATAATAGTTTAGGTTGCTTGAAAATGAGAATGAGTGTTATATGAATGCAGTAGATTCTCCTGTCACTATGTGGAATAGAGCTAGAAATAGTAAATTTAGACACGTTGTTTGGCCTATTAGATCTAACGAGTTAGCAAAGTTTGTACCTATGGCTTTACTAATATTCTTTATTCTCCTTAACCAGAATCTAGTACGTAGTATGAAAGATAGCCTGGTAATAACATTAATTAGTTCGGAGGTTTTAAGCTTTATAAAACTTTGGGGCGAGATGCCTATGGGTGTCTTATTTGTCATCCTTTATTCCAAAATTTGTAATATTATGACAACTGAGCAAGCGTTCAGGATCATATTATCTTTTTTCTTGGGATTTTTTCTATTATTTTCCTTTGTTTTGTTTCCATACCAAGAGTATTTTCATCCAGACCCTCAAGTAATAGAACATTATATTACTACACTTCCACATTTAAAATGGTTTATCATCATTTGGGGAAAATGGAGTATTGTGTTATTTTATATAATGGGGGAATTATGGCCAATGATTGTATGTACACTATTATACTGGCAACTTGCTAATAAGATTACTACTACTGAAGAAGCTCCAAGATTCTATTCGTTTTTCTCCTTATTTGGTCAAACTAATTTACTAATATCTGGTAGTGTAATTGTCTATTTTGCCAAAGGTAATCATTTCTTGTTACCTCTATTTTCTCATCTTAATGACCAAACAGAAATTCTTTTAAAATCATTCATAGTAATCGTTACCATATCTGGGCTGATCTGTTTGAGTTTACATAGATTCGTTGAATTGAAAATTATAGAAACTACTAAAAATATTAGATATAAAAATAAAAGAACCGATATACTAAAACTAGGATTAGTTGAGAGTAGCAAAATAATTCTTACATCGAAATATTTAGGAATTATTTGTGTATTAATGGTTTCATATTCCATGTCAATCAACTTAATTGAAGGATTATGGATGTCCAAAACCAAGGAGTTATATCCCTCTACCCAGGCATTTATATCTTATCACGGCGAGGTATTATTTTGGACTGGGATATTTACTTTAATTTGTGCTTTTCTAGGTAGTAGTTTAGTTAGAAATTGTGGTTGGTTTTGGGGGGCTGTACTTACTCCCGTTGCAACGTTATTATCAGGAGCAATGTTTTTTACCTTCGTCGTATTGGAAAAGCCTTTATTGGCAATTATGACTGGTCTTAGTCACATTTCTCCATTAATGATAATTGTTTTTATAGGTGGTTTGTGGCATGTTTTAGGGAAAGGAGTGAAATATTCGCTTTTTGATTTTACTAAAGAAATGTCATATATCCCTCTTGATAGTGAGATGAAAACTAAGGGAAAAGCGGCTGTAGATGTACTTGGTGGTAAAATAGGAAAATCTGCTGGAGCAATTGTTCAATTTATCTCTTTTAGTATTTTTCCAAATGCTGTACATAATGACTTAGCAGGTTTTCTCATGGTGGTTTTTATTATTGTTTGTGTAGTTTGGATTTTTGGTGTAAAAGTCTTAAATCGATATTATAAAAACTTACTAGCACAGCAGTAGACCATTGGTTAATTGAGGATAATGACTATTTATAGCTAACCCAAATAGCACTAGTCGGATTAGCTATACACTTGTGTTATAATTATTTATTAAATTCAAGAAAAAATTGATGACATACGTACCAATGGTAATTGAGCAAACCCCTAGAGGGGAAAGAGCCTATGATATATATTCTAGGTTATTAAAAGAACGTATTATTTTTGTTTGTGGTCAAATTGAAGATTATATGGCAAATATAGTGGTTGCACAATTACTATTCCTTGAGGCAGAAAATCCAGAAAAAGATATTTTTATGTATATTAATTCTCCTGGTGGTATTGTAACTTCTGGTTTGGCAATTTATGATACTATGCAATATATTAAGCCTAAGATTTCTACTCTTTGTATAGGTCAAGCTTGTTCTGCTGGTTCTCTATTACTTACTGCTGGGGAGAAAGGTATGCGTTATTCTTTACCGCATAGTCGTATAATGATCCATCAACCGTCAGGTGGCTACCAAGGACAAGCTACAGACATAGAGATTCACGCTAAAGAAACCATGAAACTAAAAAAAATGTTGAATCTTTTATATGTCAAGCACACAGGGCAAGAACTAGAGATTATTGAAAAAAGCATGGAACGTGATAATTTCATGGATCCTGAAGTAGCCAAATCATTTGGGCTTGTTGATGAAATTATCACCGATAGGACAAAAATCTTGAGTCTAAAAAAATAAATTATGATCATGGAAAAGAAGACACAAACCTAAAAATTAGGGCTGGTACTTCGAGGTTTAACAGTAATAATTGGTTTCTTGGATACTTCGTTAATTTCACTAATTTTATTTAGTAGGAATGTTTGTAACTTTGTATTATCTTTAATATTAGCATGGTCTGCTATCCGTTGTGTTTGTCCTATTTTTGGTAATCCGCCTTCATCTACTTCCCTACCTTCTATTCTCAATCTAACCGGATCTGCATCTGGGATTCGTTGTTTTGTATTAATTTTATTAACTTCTTCCCCTCTTTTCTCAGCTATAGCCTTTGCTAACCCCTGCAACAACTTTATTTTTTCTTTAGGGGCTAATTTTTCTAATGTTGTTCCAATATCTTCCTTTTGCTCTTTAAATTCTTTATCTTCCAAACTTTTAGACAGCTCTCCTACCAATTTTGCAATATCCTCCTCACTTTTCCGGGCTAGAGGGCGTATATGTCGTGATTTTGATAAACTTGCTTTGATACTTTCAGCCTTATCTATAACATCACTATTTATTGACACAGTTTGAGAGATTTCAGGTGTATCATGTACCTGCTCTACTGTTTTTTTCTCTATAACTTTAACTTTTTCAGGTATAGGAGCATACTCAGGAATATCAACCTTTAATACCACTTCCTCTCTTTTAACTATATCAAGAGGCTCCATATTTTCTTGCACTCTACGCGGTTGTGCTTCTTCAACATCTTGTCTAGAGGTTACAATGGGATCAGGTACACCGATAGATGGGAAAGTATCCACCCCCTGTCCTAGATTTTTGCTCACTTCTTGTGTCATTGCTTTATTTTCTTCTTGCGTTATTGGCACAGGCTTTATTTGTCCACTATGACCAGCTGCATCAGGGATATCTTTTCTAGAGGTTACAGTGAGATCCACAGATAACGGTGCTTCGATAGATGGCGAAATGTCCACCCCCTGTCCTAGGTTTTTGGCAACTTCTTGCATCATTGCTTTATATTTCTCTTGCGTTACTGGCAAGGTATAGATCTGTCCGCCATGCTCTATATAGCCAACTGCATCAGGGCTATCTCCACTGAACTTCACTGGATGTGGCGAGCTAACCTCAATAAGTTTGCCATCATCATCATAGTGAGCAGTAAAATATACAGCCTTACTTGCCGCAATATTTCTACCATTCTGATCTTTGACAGCTAACGATAAATGCATCGGACCATTCTGATTCTCAAGTGTTATCGGAAAATCTATCGTCCTATAATTGTGAATTGCAACGTTAGTACCATCACTCTTTTGCACTGTATGAGGAGGATTTATTTTATGGGTTGCTTCTGCTAATGTTGCAATCTCAATACCGTTTGCATCTCGTACTACCTGTTTCTTAATAGTAATACCATTAGCATTCTCTACAATTCCATCCTTCCATTCCATAGTAGTGAATCTACTAGTAAACTCCGTATGGACGTTTCTGTAGCCGATAATTTCGACTTGCTCTAGAGCCTGTTTTAAATTTTTATCTGTTTTTAGAAGTTCACTGATTATTTCTTTATTTTGTTCATTTTCAAAGTACGCACGAAACTTATTTAGATCGTCAATTTTTTCTTTTTCTACTATATTCTTCTCTACCAAAGATGCAACTATTAGCTCCCTTTGCTTGGTCAATATCCGGGATCTAATTGCTTGGGTTATAGGATCAATAGCTCGATCAGCAGCAGAAAAAACAGGGGGATCAGCATCAAGAAAAGATTCACCTAATTCTAGAGGAGTTTTTTCCTCTTCTGGTAAGCAAAAGATGTCTTGAGCAAGCTTTTGGGGTTTGGTAACAGCCACGATTGCTTGCAATTGTTCCACATATTCTTGGAAAATTTTAGTAGGTGTCTCATCATCCTGTAAGGACTCTGCCAATTTTTCAGCAAATTTCTCAAACACTATGGATTTTGCTTCTATTGTTTCAGGCTCTTTTTCTTTGTTATCTCTAATTGTTTCAGCAAATCCATCTAATATAGATTTTTTTTCTACAGAACTAGCTGCACTGATTTCTAAGGTTTCCTTTACGATTTTAAACAAAGATTGAACTATAGGTTCAGCTTTTTTATCATCTGTTTCTTTCTCAATTTTCTCTATTTCTGTAAGAAAATTTGCATTGTACTCAAAATATTCTCTAGGATTTCTTTCTTTACTCATTGTTTCCACCCCATTTTTAAATTCTAATTATATTTGATGCTAAATAATATTCTTCTTTAAAGCAACTAATTTGTTTTATTTTTAATGCAACCTCATTAAAATAGGTAAGATCATTACTAACCTATTCTAGGTTGAAAATAACTATTATATCATATAATTAGTTAGCACTAATAGCACAAGAGCATATTATGAGAAAATAATCATTTTAAATTCTTAAATTTATTCTTTTGACCAAAAGTCAATGACTTAAATTTTATTCTATACTACTATTGTTTTCAGATTTAGTATTATCATGATAAAACCAAGTAAAAGAGTACGCCAAATAATAAAGAGAGGTTTAGTAGTAAATTCCATTCTGTCATGGACATGCCAAATAATTTAACTGTTGCTTTGGTACAAGTCGTGATCGGTTGGCTATAAAATATCTCTTTAATATCTTGGATGGATAAATGTTTTGGAATGTGGATTAAAGTTGAACAAAGAGCATTTGGTTCAACTATTCCTCTTTCCACCATACTATGATAACCTGCTAATATGCAAGCACCTAATAAGTTTAGAACGATAAAAAATAAAGTATATTTGCTTATTTTTTTAATAATTAATGCTACAACTGAAATCTTGATGATAAATAAATATGGGAATCTTTGATAAATACATAAAGGGCAAGGTAAAAAGTGTAATATATATTCGACAAAATAAGCTAAAGATAAGGCAAAGATGGATGTAAAAATTAGGGCTATATGTAAAACTCTAAAACTATCTTTACGAATAAAATATACAATAGAAGGAATCACCATAAGTTAAATACTAATTTTTAAGTCGCTATTGTCTAAGAATATTATAAAAAATTCAAGAGATATGTTTATAAATTTACAGAAAAACCATGTATACTTAATAATTCACCTTGCGCATGACATTTAAAAGTCATAGGGAAAACAATCTGACGTCATTGCGAGAAGGCGTAGCCGACGAAGCAATCCATATATAAACTTCATGGATTGCCACGCTCACGTACGTTCGCTCGCAATGACGTCGTAGGTAAATCTAAAACGCGTCATTGCGAGGAGCCGCAAAGCGGCGACGCGGCAATCCATAAAAGTAATTAGAAATGGATTGCTTCTTGGCTCACGCCTCCTCGCTAATAGACGTCAGGCTATTTTCCCTATGACTTTTAAATGCCATGCATAAGGAGGTGAGTTAATAATCTCAACAATATGGATATTATAGATGTCAGAATTAGAAATTTTAGAAGATGCTGTTAAATCAAATGCTTGGACTTTTCTAGAAGCAAAAAAAATATTAGAGCAGCTGGGTGGTAAAACCCCTGCTAAAGGTTATGTATTATTTGAAACGGGCTATGGACCGTCAGGGTTACCACATATAGGTACATTTGCAGAAGTTGCTAGATCTATAATGGTGCAAGAAGCATTTAAACAACTATCAAATATTCCAACTAAGATGTTCTGTTTTTCTGATGATATGGATGGTCTGCGTAAAGTTCCAAGTAATATCCCCAATCCTGATATGGTGGCACCGCATATTGGTAGACCCCTTACATCTGTGCCAGATCCTTTTGGTGAGTGTGAAAGTTACGGACACTACATGAACGCTAAACTTCGCTCATTTTTGGATAGGTTTGGCTTTAAATATCAATTTGTTAGTAGTACAGAATGTTATAAATCTGGTTTATTTGACCAGATGATGCTGAAAGTCATAGACAAATATGATGAGATAATGGCTCTAATGTTACCAACCTTTCGAGCCGAAAGGAAAGCAACCTATTCACCTTTCATGCCGATTTGTCCAAAAACCGGTATTGTACTACAAGTGCCTATTACTAAGGTCGATCGCTTAAACGGCACTATCACCTATCAAGACGAGGAAGGAAAATCTGTTGAAGTTCCTGTGACAAAGGGGCATTGTAAACTACAATGGAAACCTGATTTTGGTATGCGCTGGGCTTCGCTACAAGTTGATTATGAAATGTATGGCAAGGAGCATATGAATAATGCTAAGTTATATTCTGGAATTTGTCGAATTTTAGGCGGCATTGAACCAGTACAATTTTTTTATGAATTATTTCTCAGTGAAGATGGAGAGAAAATTTCTAAGTCTACAGGCAACGGTATCACAGTTGATCAATGGCTGCAATATGCTCCTATGGAAAGTATGGCACTATTTATCTATCAAAACCCAACAAGAGCTAAGCGTTTACATTTTGATGTAATACCTAAAAATGTTGATGAATATATTACATTTAATAAAAAATATCACTTAGAAACAGATCAAGTAAAGCGTTTTGCCAATCCAGTACACCATATTCATCATGGGAATGTACCTGTTATCGAAACTTTTGACATTAGTTTTAGCTTATTGCTTAACCTAGCATCAGTTTGTAACCCGAAAGATAAATCGGTACTTTGGGGATTCATCAGTAAGTATGCGACAGAGGCTACTCCACAGAATGCTCCGTATCTTGATCACTTAACAGATTTTGCCATTAGTTATTATAATGACTTTATTAAAGCTAATAAGTGCTATTTAACTCCTAATAATCAGCAGAAAATTATCTTACAAGAAATTAGCACCATGTTATCTGCTTTACTAGTAGATATTACTTCCGAGCAAATCCAAGAGAAAATTTATGATATAGGTAATAATCATGGTTATAATAATTTACGGGATTATTTTAAAGAATTATATCAAATATTACTTGGTCAAATTGAAGGACCAAGGCTTGGGTCTTTTATTAAACTTTTTGGTATTAAAGAAACTATAAATTTGATTGATGAAAAAAATAAGACTTGACCAGCATTTAGTAGAATGCCAATTAGTTGATGATATTAACGTAGCATGAAGCTTGATAATACAAGGTAAAGTATACGTTAATTAGTACCAGAATACTAAACCAGGTACTGGAATATCAATTGATACTCATGATATTATTATAAAACGCCCTATACATGATTATGTATCATGAGGGGCGTTAAAACTAATTGCTGCTCTAGACCATTTCAATATTGATCCACAAGGGTTAGTTTGTCTAGATATAGGCTCTAGTACTGGTGGTTTTACTGAAGTTTTACTCCGTAGAAATGCTGAAAAGATTTTTGCAGTAGATGTAGGATATGGTGAACTACATCATAAATTGCGTAATAATCCTAGAATTTCAGTAATTGAAAGGACTAATGCCCGATATCTAACAATTGAGCAAATTAGTCTGCCACCAGATCTTATCGTTTGTGATGCCAGTTTCATTAGCCTCACTACCATATTACCAACTACCTTTGGGCTGGCAAAAGATAATTGTCGTCTAGTTGCCCTAATTAAGCCACAGTTTGAGGTAGCAAAGAATGAGGTCGGGAATGGTGGCGTTGTCAGAAGCCAACTCTTACACCAAAGAGTATGTGACAAAATTTAACAATGGCTAGAATCAGATTATAATTTCAACATATTTGGGATAATACCCAGCCCTATTCTAGGAGCGAAAGGCAACCAAGAATTCCTAATTTATGGACAACGTAGAAAAAATTATAAGTCACGCGAGTTGCCAATTAAAACGTCATTGCGAGGAGGCATAGCCGACGAAGCAATCCAGGAAAGTGGGTAGAAATGGATTGCTTCGACCATTACATGGTCTCGCAATGACATTTGGGTTGCATATATGTCATTGCGAGCGAACGTACGTGAGCGTGGCAATTCATGAAGCTTGTATATGGATTGCTTCGTCGGCTTACGCCTTCTCGCAATGACGACGGGTTAGCTATAGCTTAACCAGATAATATGGCGACATCAGCTAATGCTGCCCAAACTGCCTGAAAGAAATCAGAGAAATTACCAGCAGTTTTCCTGCTCTGCTGCTTAATTTTAAACCAGTAATGC
>JAIRUG010000107.1 GCA_031254535.1 Rickettsia sp. | reverse complement strand
GAGAGTTATGTTGAACAAGTTTTGGTTAAGGAATTGCGAGTTGGTCAATTAGTAGTAATGGATAATATCAATTTCCATCATACAAAGATCAGGAAAACTGCTGGTAATTTCTCTGATTTTTTTCAGGTAGTTTGGGCAGCATTACCTGATGTTGCCATTTTCTTTGATTGAGCTATAAGAGAACTTTCTAAGCATCTTTATGAAAATGAGGTTGAGAGCATAATAGACTTAGACTTAGCGAACTTTTTCGGTACGGTGGATAGGAAGATATTGATCGAAATATTACGAGAGAAGGTTCAGGATGAGAGGCTAATTAGGTATTTAATCTGTATGTTTAAGGCGGGAGTATTATCTGATGGAGAGTTAATTATCCAGGAAGAAGGGGTAATCCAAGGAAGTATTGTAAGCCCCATACTTGCGAATATATTTGCTCATTATACATTAGACGAATGGATTGAAAAAGTAGTAACCCAACACTGTAGAGGCACAGTAAAGTTATTTCGCTATTGTGACGATGTGGTGATATGTTGCAGATATGAGAAAGACGCCAAAAAGATTAAAGAGGTTCTTGTAAAACGTCTGGAGAAGTACAAACTAAAACTTAATGAAGAAAAGACTAAGATGGTCAAATTTTCAAAAAGGAAGTTGTATCAGGGTGTAAAACAAGAAACTTTTGACTTTTTAGGGTTCACCTGGTATCTTGGAAAGTCTAGGAAAGGTATAATAATACTGAAGGTAAAGAGCAGTGGGAAAAGAATAAGAGCGAAATTAAAGAAAGTTAACGACTGGTGTAAAGACATAAGAAACAAATACAAATTACCAATTATATGGACAACCTTCTGCAGCAAGCTTAGAGGACATATCCAATATTATGGAGTATCACACAATGGCAAGGCAGTAAATGGATTCATATGGAATGCGGTTAAAATAATGTTCAAATGGCTTAATAGACGCAGTCAAAAGAAATCAGTTAACTGGGAACAGTTTACACTCTTTATTGCACGCCATCCTTTGCCAAAGGTAAAAATATATCATGTCATGTCTTAAGGTGCAGACTATGTAAATGGTGATATCTTGAGCCCATTGCCTTAATAGGGCACAATGTGGTTCTAACGAGGGGCGTAATAGGTGACTATTACGTCTACTCCATCCTTTATTGAGCAAAGTGATAAAATAGAGTTAGAAAAAATATTAAAAAATAGTTTAACTAAAGAAAAAGGAGAGGAACTTATGCCTAGTATAGCTCAAGTATGGAAAGAAGAAGGGATTCAAATTGGTGAAGCTAGAGGTAAAGCTAGAGGTGAAGCTAAATTAATAAAAATGATGATAAAAAATGGTAACTCTATTGAGGAAGTAGCGAGAATGACTAGATTATCTGTTACAAGAATCAATGAACTATTGAAAGTACAGTAAACTGGCGTTTATTAGCAAGGAGTTACTTTAGTAGCGACGAAGCAATCCAGAAAGTGATCAAAAATGGATTGCTTCGTCGGCTTACGCCTCCTCGCAATGACACGTTAACGTCATTGCGAGGAGGCACTTTAGTGGCGACAAAGCATCCATATGATAAGCTTCATGGATTGCCACATCGCTGTTTCCAACGGCTCTGAGCTATGACGTTTTAATTGGCAACTCGCGTTATATATGAACCTACAAAACCATAATTAAAATTACGGTATGACACTTGCCCTTGGTTTAAATTTCGGTTTAGACTTTGTTGATTTAAACAATTTACAAGGTCTAAGAAAATTAGATAAAATTTTTTTAAATTTCTTGCGTAGCCATAGCTATTCTCTCTATCAAAGTATTTTATTATTAAGAACTAATCCCGAGCAAGTTGATCAGAAATATTACTCAGATTTTTTATTAGAAATTTCACCTATTTTTGATGATTTTCTAGCTGAATTATTTGGTATCGAGCAAGAAATAGCAAATATAAGACTTAGCCATAAAGAGTTTGACATAATTTATGAATGTAAGAGAAAGTTTGTTCAACGTGTTGCAGTAAAAAAATATCCTTATGAGAGATTACAAGAGATTGATTTTGTTAGTGTATCAAGTTCTCTAGAAAAACTCTTGAAAGTAGGGTGTTACCCTTGCGGGAATGATAAAAATGATTTTACGAATAAATTTGTTCGTCAAATAGTAGCATGGCAATTAGATGAAAAAAAATATGCTTTTGAGTTAGATATAGCGGCAAAATATGCGGCTTTCATGGTGCACAATAACGTTGAAAGCCAACTATTTTCTCTACCAAAAAAAATAGATAAAGATAATCTAATAGATCCTGATAAGGTAGCAAAATATAGAAATCATGCAAGAGTAGGATTTGATTATTTTGAGCCTTTATTTAATCTGGATACAGTTTTGAACAACACTCGTTATTGTATCTATTGTCATAAACAGGAAAAAGACTCATGTTCTAAAGGATTATTATCAGCTGTACCACAAAAATTAGGATGTCCGCTGAAGCAGAAAATCTCTGAGATGAATTATGTAAAATCAAAGGGATTTAACTTAGCTGCCCTTGCTATTATTGTCATTGATAATCCCATGGTAGCTGCTACTGGTCATAGAATTTGTAATGATTGTTCTAATGTTTGCATTTATCAAAAGCAACAACCAGTAGATATTCCTCTTGTTGAGTCCAATATTCTAGATACTACTCTGCTTCTACCTTATGGGGTGGAAATATATTTACTACTTACTAATTGGAATCCGCTTAACATTTTTGCCCCTTTACCAAATCTTCCAACTAATTATAAGGTTTTAGTAGTTGGTCAAGGACCAGCTGGCTTTAGTTTAAGTCATTATTTATTACGAGACGGACATGATGTAGTAGCTATAGATGGTTTAAAAATTACCCCATTACCTTTTGATATTAATAAACCTATTAAATATTGGGTTGATTATAAAAAGAACTTACCAGAGAAAATACCTGAAGGTTTTGGTGGGGTAGCCGAATATGGTATTACCCCAAGATGGGATAAAAATAATTTAACGATATTACGTCTAATACTACAAAGAAATAGTAGGTTTAAACTTTTTGGTGGTGTAAGTTTAGATAGTAATATAACTATGGAGCAGGTATTTCATTTAGGATTTGACCATGTTGCTTTATGTGTTGGGGCTGGTAAGCCCAAAGTCGTTGAAATGAGAAATTTTCTTACAAAAGGTGTTAGAACAGCCTCCGATTTTCTAATGACTTTACAATCAGGAGGAGCTTTTTTAGAGCAATCTATTACTAATTTGCTTATCAGGATGCCTGTTATTATTATTGGTGGTGGGTTGACCGCTATTGATGCAGCAACTGAAAGCTTAAATTATTATAAGTTACAAATAGAAAAATTTCTAAAGAGCTATCAGTTGTCAGTTGAGAAAAATGGCAAAAAGCATGCAGAACAACATTGGACAAATGAGGATAGATTAATAGCCGAAGAATTTATCTTGCATGCAAGGTTATTTAAGCAAGCACAAAATGAACAAGCTATCAAACAAATCCTAGATGAATTAGGCGGAGTAACAATTTATTATAGAGGGAGATTAAAAGATTCTCCTGCCTATAAGTTAAATCCTGAGGAAGTGATGTATGTTATGGGTGCTGGTGTAAAATTTGTTGAAAATATGGTACCCTTGGGTATTGATGTTGATCAGTACAACTATGCTCAATCGATAGAATTTGATAATTTAGGTGTAAGAAAGAAATTTAAGGCACGGACTGTACTTATGGCAATAGGTACCGATAAAGATGAAGTAAATAATTATTTAGAAGACAATATAACATATTTTGGTGATTGTAATCCTTTATATTCTGGAAGTGTGGTTAAAGCCATAGCAAGTAGTAAAGAAGGGTACAAAAATATCGGAAAAAAACTTATCAAAAATAGCCCAAATTTTCCTGGTAGTTATGTAGATTTCTTTGCTAAACTAGATTATCTATTAATGAGTCGTATTGAAGAAGTTAATATTCTATCTGATAATATAGTAGAGATTGTAATACATTCTCCTCTTGCTGCACAAAATTTCCAACCAGGGCAGTTTTTCCGTTTGCAAAATTATTCTAGTGATATTTCAAAAATTATTGAACCTCTGGCTCTTGCTGGAGCTTATGTTGATTCGGAAAAGGGGTTAATTCATTTAATAGTTTGGCAAAGTGGTAAATCGAGTAAATTATGTAGGTATTTGTTGCGGGGTGAGCTAGTAGCCTTAATGGGACCTAATGGTAAGCCAACTGAGATATTAAAAGACAGCAATATAGTTCTGGTTGGTGGAGGGGTTGGAAATGCGGTTTTATGTTCAATAGCTGAGGCTCTTAAAAATAATAATTGTAAAATTATATATTTTGCGGGTTATAAAAATTTACAAGATAGATTTTATCAAGAGAGAATTGAAGAATCAGCTGATATAGTAGTTTGGTGTTGTGAGGAGGGGATTTTATCAAAAAATCGGTCGCAAGATATTAGCGTTAAGGGTGATTTGCTGTATGCTATAATGGGGTACTGTTTTCTTTGGAAAGATTTTACTATAGATAGGATAATAGCCGCCGGCGTGTCAGAAATGCTGCAAGCTATAAGAGATATAAAAGATGATTTTTTTGATAAAAAAACCCAACTAATAGTAAGCATTAATTCCCCTATGCAATGTATGATGAAAGGTATTTGTGGACAATGTATTCAAAAAGTTACAGACAAAAATAGATATATTTTTATTTGTGCTTGCCAGGAACAAGATGCAAAAATAGTCGATTTCACAGGGCTTAAAAGTCGTTTGGAACAAAATTCCCTACAGGAAAAATTATAACTAATTTTTCCTCACGGTATATATATTGTAGTTTTTATGCTATGGACAGCCTTAAAACCTAGATAAACCGAAATACGCTCAATGACTATCTGTTGATAGTATGATATTTCTAAAGCAATGCTCGAATTTTCTGCTTGTACATGTAAAATATTTATTAACTGTCCTTTCTCTTTAACTTTAGCTATTTTTAGAGGGATAGTTTTGCTACTAAATTTTGGTCCAACAATCTTGCTCCAATTAATCATAATTTCTGCAAGCAATGGGTGCTGCTTGCCAAAAATTCGTCTAATAATTATATTGATGTCATGTTTGAGTGGTTTCATGGGCAAAATTAATGATTGTAACCATTACTACTAATATAGCAAAAATAATTGATATTAAAGGAAAATACAGAGAACTGATTGATAATATCATAAGTACTATATTGCATATTATAATTTTACTAACTACTTCCTTATGACTTTTACCATTTCTGACTGCTTTTTGAAAGAAATGCTTTAAATGAGGTTGCCAAATCTTTTCCTTGTTAAAGAGTCTAATTAATATGGTTAATCCTCCATCGGTCATGTAATATAAGCTAGCAATAGATGAAGCAATAAACAAATGAACACTAGAAGCTGACATAAGTAGTAAACATAAACCTAATAAAAACCCTAAGCTTATACTACCTACGTCACCTAGAAAGATTCTGGCAGGATGCCAGTTAAATATCAAAAAACTTATAGAACATGCTAATATAATGATGTTAAGTACAATTATAAAATTTATATTTATTATTATGTTAGACTTTAAATAACAAAGTATCAATATAGTGATGGATAAATGAATAGATTCAGCACCACTAATACCATCTATCCCATCAAGAAAATTATAAATATTTAAAAAGGTAGTTAAGTATATTGTCGATAACATAAAATCAATATATAACGGCAATTCATGATGAAACAATAATGCTGGAGATAAAAATAAAAAAATACTTATTGCAGAACAAGTTATGTGAGAAATTAGCCTTATAAATACAGGCATAGAAATAAGATCATCTAAAAATGAAATTGTAGAAATGACCAACAATAAAGGTATAAATTTAATCGAATTTATTAGTGTTTTTGTTGCAAAACATTCATAGGCGACAAGACCAATTATTACCGTGATAACTATAGCAAGCCCGCCCCCTCTTGGTGTAATTTTACTATGTACTCTACGTGGATCTGGTATATCCACCACTCCAAAAGATGGAAGACTGGAAATCAACAGCCAAGTAAGAAAGCTTGTTACTACAAAAGATAACAAAAATAAAAAACTATAATTAATAAAATCACTCATAACAACATATTAGATTTAAAACTAAAATATTCATTAGCTGCAATAATTACGTGATCATGGACAGATATATTCACATTAGCACAAGTTTCTACTATTTTGCGTGTTAGTTTAATATCGGTATTTGAAGGTTTACTAACACCACTTGGGTGATTATGCACCAGTATAATTGCCCCAGCTTCATTAAATAAAGCTCTTTTAATTATTTCTCTTGGATAGATTGTTGCCTGATCTATAGTGCCTTGGCTTAAAACTTCATCAGCAATCAGGACATTTTTTTTGTTTAGAAATAAGATACGAAACTGTTCTGTTTTCATATTACCCATCGTTGCTTTTAGATAGTCTATTAGAATACTCCAAGAACTAATGACATTCTGATTTATTACTTTTTGTTTTAGCATCCTGTTAGTTAGTTCACGCATAATAACAAAATTTACGTATAAATTATCATTAGTTCCTTTAACATTAAGCAATTTTTCTTTATCTGTATTTATTAAATCAGCGAGACTACCAAATCGTGTTAGTAATTCCTTCGCTAATGGTTTTACATCTTTTCTAGGTATTACAGAAAATAATATCATTTCAAGTAGTTCATAATCTGCAAGATTTTCTGCAGACACAATAATACGTTGCCTTAGACGTTGTCTATGTCCAATATAATGAGGAGCTTCATCTTTCATATTGTTCTATCATAAATCTGTTTTATAAGGTGGATATGTCAAGTGTTTTGGTGACAAAGTAAAAATGTCAAAACCATCTTTGGTTACACCTAGACTATGCTCAAATTGTGCTGATAATGATTTATCACTTGTTGTGACTGTCCAACCGTCTAATTTACTTAGATGGGTGGAGTGATGTCCAACATTTACCATTGGTTCAATAGTAAAAAACATACCTTCCTCCAATACCAAGCCAATACCAGCTTTACCGTAATGTAGAATAGTTGGTTCTGTATGGAATATACGACCTATCCCGTGACCAGTATAATTTCTAACAACTGAATAATTATGCTTCTCAACATGAGTTTGTATAGCATTTCCGATAGTTCCTAAATGTACTCCTGGTTTCACTAATTCAATTCCTATCATCATAGCATCGTAAGTAACTTGCACTAAGCGTTTTGCTTTAATTCCGACATCACCAACGTAATACATTCTACTAGTGTCACCGTACCATCCATCGACAATTACGGTAACATCAATGTTTATTATATCACCATTTTTAAGGAGTTTATCATTTGGAATACCATGACATACTACATGGTTAACAGAAGTACAAATTGATTTTGGAAAGCCATTATAGTTCAAAGGTGCAGGGATTGCATTATTGGATACAATAAAGTTATGGCAAAGATCATTTAAATAGATGGTACTTACTCCTGGTTTTACGTAATTAGTAATGAAATCTAAGGTTTCTGCCGCAAGTTTACCTGCAATATGAATTTTCTTAAAGTCTTCTGGTGTATGAATTGTTATGGTCATAAAATAATTAACTTTTTTATTAAAATCATCTATTGAAAGTAGGTCTGTGAACAAAATTAATTAGTTATCTCCGACAGTCTCCTAGCAGCCGCTATTAGCGAGGAGCCACTTTGTAGCATTGATGCAATCCAAAAATCAGAATAAATTTGGATTGCTTCGACCACTATGTGGTCTCGCAATGACGATTTATAAACACTTTCACTACTGCTCGCTAACAGCGTTTAAGCGGAGCATACATCTTATTAATTTTGTTCACAGAACCTAGGAGGCTGCCTGCAATAACTAAAGTAATTCTATATTTGACTCTTTTTGGCTGCGAATAAACATGATTTTTTTGAATATAGGTACACTATTCCTTCAAAAATCATATTTATTCTCGCCTAAAAATAGCTCAAAATATAATTAATTAGTTATCGCAGGCAGCCTCCTAGAAATATACACTAAATTTCTACTTTTTTAAATTATTATTTGAATTTCATTAGATCTTTTTCAACAACTTTGACCTTATAAAAGCTATAAGATAGGGTTATTATATCAACATCATTCATTTCTTTATCTTCCTCAAAATCAGAATCTATAAAAAATGTTACTGGCATTAACATTTTTTCTCCTACTTTTAATAGCTGTTCTTCAAAACAAAAACAATGTATTTTAACAAAATACTTACCAGCTTTATTAGGTGTAACATTATAAACAGAAGTTCCTATTATATCATCGTTACTTAGATTTTCAGATTCGTAAAAAATTAGTGTATTTTGTCCTGGGATGACGGTAGTCCTTCTTTGTTTAGGAATAAATCGCCAAGGTAAATTGCTATCAACATTAGAATCGAACTCTAGAGTTATCACTCTAGTTCCCTTTTTAGGAGAATATATATTAAGTTCTTGTCTTGCAGTGGTTCCGCCATAGCCAGTGACTTTACAAAATAAATTGTAAATTGCTATCGATGCAAAGCTTAAAAAAACCATACTGAGTGCTAAACTAACTAAGGCTAAGGCAAACTTCCTATTGGAACTTCTATTAGGTTCTGTAAACATTTCTCTTTAATGGGACCGTTGAAAGATAAAAATTTGCTCTAATTTCAAAAAAAAGAAACAAAATCTTTTGTCTAAAAAATTACAAAAAAAATCATCAACTCTGATATTTTTAAAAGATTGCAATT
>JAIRUG010000104.1 GCA_031254535.1 Rickettsia sp. | reverse complement strand
ACGATATTGATGCTTTGCGTTAACTAACTGATTTAGACTTACCATTGTCATTTGATTCGAAGACATTCTACAACTCTCTTTTTTTATTTTTTTTCATTATACCATACCTATCTCTTCTTTCAACAGTCCCATATTGTACAGTGTAAACATTTACCACAGCTGGAATAAGTGGCTCAACAATATCTGCAAAACTATAGTTAGGAGACTCAGATACCTTTATTGGCACTGACTGTAACTTACTAGATTCTTCAGGAGTAGCGGCATCCTTAATTAATGGAATTTGATTTAACGGAACATTTTCAGCAAAAACAGAAGATGCCAGCCATAGACTCATCAGAAGAGCTATAACCAAATATTTCAGTAAATTATTACACTTAATAATATTTTGAACCATATCCTATCTAATTAGCACGATCTGTCAATTATTTGCAAAAATTAACCGTAGAGTACTTTTACCCAAACGTCATTGCGAGGAGCTACTTTAGTAGCGACGAAGCAATCCAAGAAAGTGATTAGAAATGGATTGCTTCGACCATTACATGGTCTCGCAATGACATTGACCACATACGATTTTTAAAGTGTCTTGCCTAAAACCGCTTCCCTTTCTGACTTTCAACAGCTGTGGGGCTTACACCACGACCTTTAATGTCATCACAATTAACTACTATTTCCCCAAATTTAAATATTTAAATAACTCTGCTTCTGGAGACAACACAAAAGAAGTATCATCTTTCTTTAAAGTATTTTTATATACTTCCAACGATCTATAAAATTTATAAAATTCTGGATCAACAGAATAAGCAATATTATATATCTTGGCTGATTCCCTATCACCTTCTCCTTTGATGATTTGAGATTGCATATAAGCTTCAGCAAGCAATATTTTACTTTCTTTGTCAGCTCTGGATCTTATACGTGCTGCTTCTTCCTGCCCTTCAGCTCTTATTTGAGTTGCCTCTTTTTCACGAGCAGTTTGCATACGGCGATAAATTGCTGCACTATTTTCTTTCGGTAAATCAGCTCTTAAAATTCTAACATCAATTACATCAAGCCCAAAATTTCTTGCCTCTTGATTAACTTGATTTAAGATATTTGACATTATCTCAGACCTTTCACTGGTAAGAAGACTAGTTAAAGGTAATCTACCTATAACTTTTCTCATTGAAGATTCTAGGTTTTTATTAAGCCTAATTTTAACTCCCTGATAGTTATGGACAGTTTTGTAAAACATCACAGGATCAATAATACGAAATTTGGCAAAAGCATCAACGATTACTCTTTTTCCATCAGAAGCAGTTAGCTCCTTTGCCTCTGCCTCTACATTTAAGATGCGTTTATCAAAAAACTCGACATTTTGAATGAATGGAATCTTGATATTTAATCCAGGACTCTCAATTATCCTTACTGCTTCGCCAAATTGAAATACCACAGCAGAATGACGTTGGTCAATGGTAAACAAAGCACTAATAACTGATAAGAATAATCCAAGAGCTACAAAACTTATATAATAAATTGTCTTCATCTAGCACTACTCCTTAATTTTATTTTGCTGAATTGCCATATGTGGCAAAACGCCATTAGTGCTCATAATAACCTTGCTGGTACCCATTAGAACGCTTTCTATAGCTTCTAAGTAAAGGCGATCCTTAGTTATCGATTTATTAGCAACATATTGTGTATAGACAGCAGCAAATCTCTTGCTATCCCCTTCAGCCTTTGAGATAACTTCTTGTCTGTAACCTTCCGCTTCTTGCACTATTTTAGCCGCTTCACCCCTTGCCTTAGGCAAAATATCATTATTATAGGATTGTGCCTGGTTTATCTCACGTTCTTTATCAGCTTTAGAAGTTTGTACATCCCTATAAGCATCGATTACTTCAGCTGGTGGTTCAGCTTTTAGTAACTGCACTTTCTCAATACCAACACCAGCATTATAATGATCAAGGATTTTCTGGGTTAAAGCTTCAATTTTATTAGTAATTTCTTGTTTCTGGTCTGATAATATTGAAGATATAGGGGTATTGCCGATAACTTCTCTTATCACACTTTCAGCAACTGTTTTTACCGAATCTTCTGGATTAACAATATTAAAAATATATTTTTCCAAATCACTAATATGCCACATTACGTCACAATTTAGTGCAACAATATTCTCATCGCCAGTAAGCATAGTACTCTCAGCTGTCATAGCTTTTGTATTATCCATATTGGGTCTAAGGTTACTTGTTGATCTATAACCAATCTCAATTCTCCGAGATTGGTTTACTTTCTCAACTACTACCTGTTCAAACGGCAGGGGAAGGTGATAATTCAAACCTGGAGACCCTTTGCGAACAAACTTACCAAACCTCATTACGGCAGCTTCCTCTCCTTCCTTAACTTCATAAACTCCGGAAGCAAACCAAATGGCAACTAATGAAAAAAACACTAATATCATTATGTTGTTATTGAAACCAAAGTTATTAAAAAACTCGTGAAAGTTAAACTTATTCTTTTTCCTTGGTCTAGTAAATATATTATATTCGCTTTTCTCTTCCTCTTCAAAATCTTGCCAAGGGGATTTTTTTAAAATTTGATTAAACATTTTCTGCTATTGCTATTTTGTTAATTGTATATTATCACTAAATATAGTTAGTACTAATATCTTATAAAAGAAATTTAGTATATAATTATATCTTGTATCTCTAACTGCGTCAAGTTCGTTACCAAAAAACTAACCTATTTTAATTTTATTTGAAAATAATGATTGATATAAACCAACAACAAATACTAGATAAAATTTCAAATATTACCTTTAGTGATAATACGAAATTAATCGATATTATATCTAATATTGTGATTAAGAATAGAAATATTGGTTTTGCTATTGATATTTTTGGCAAGGATCCTAAGGAAGTCGATGAGATAAGAATTAAAGCCATCAATAAATTAAATGAAATAGATAATATTGGCAAAATAACTATCGTTTTAACTAGCAGCAAAAACTTAGCTAAGAAGTCAACTAATCCAAAAATTAGGCATTTCATTGATGGAGTAAAAAAGGTTATATTGGTGGCATCTGGTAAAGGGGGGGGGGGTAAATCTACTATAACCGCATTGATAGCAGAACAGCTAAATCTTGAGGGATACAAGGTAGGAATAGTGGATGCTGATATTTATGGGCCGTCAATTCCGCAAATATTTGGTATTAGTGATGTACCAGAAATAGTGTATAATAAAATGACCCCTTTAAAATCACGGGGCATTGAAATTATTTCTATCGGATTTCTTATTCGCAATAATTCTGCTATTGTTTGGCGTGGTCCAATGGCTAGCAAGACAATTTACCAGCTATTATCTCTCACTAATTGGCAGGAGTTAGATTACTTAATTATTGACATGCCTCCTGGTACCGGTGATATTCACCTAAGTATTTTAGAAAATTACCAATTAGACGGAGTAATAATAGTAACTACTCCACAAAAAATGGCAGCAATAGATGTCGTCAGGTCGATTGATCTATACAAAAAATTTAACTTACCAATTTTAGGTATTATAGAAAATATGAGCTATTTAGTTGAAGTAAGTTCAGGAAAGAAAATCGAGATATTTAGTGGCAATAGTGGAGAAAATTTTGCTAAAGAATATAATATACCTTTAATCTGTAAGATTCCTATCGAGCCAAAATTATCCTATAATTGTGATAACGGTATTAGCCTTACGGATATAATTAAACTACCAATAAAACAATTTGTTTAATAATAAGTAGGATTACATGTCAAACATAGTCAAGATAGAAGAAATGCCAACTATTAAAAAACCTGATTGGATAAAGGTTAAGGCACCAAATTCGTATCAATACCATGAGACAAGAAAGATAATTGAGAGTTTAAAATTAAATACAGTCTGTCAAGAAGCTGCCTGCCCTAATATAGGGGAATGTTGGGCAAAAAAACACGCTACAGTTATGATTTTGGGATCTGTCTGCACTCGTGCCTGCCGTTTTTGTAATGTTCAAACTGGTCGCCCCGATTTACTCGATCCGCACGAGCCACAAAAATTAGCTCAAGCTGTGATGAAATTAGGGCTCGAACATGTGGTAATTACTTCAGTTGATCGGGATGATTTAGATGATGGTGGAGCTGAACATTTTGCTAATTGTATAAAAGAAATAAGACTAGCTTCTCCTAATACCACAATTGAAGTTCTAACCCCAGATTTTCTTAAAAAAGATGGAGCAGCTGACATAGTGGTATCAGCAAAACCTGATGTTTATAATCATAACGTAGAAACAGTACCTTCTTTATACAAAACTATTAGACCAGGAGCTAGGTACTATAATTCACTAAGTCTTTTGCATAATGTAAAAAAATTAGATCCTGAGATTTTTACTAAATCAGGTATGATGGTTGGTCTTGGAGAATCGAACGATGAAATTATGCAAGTGATGGACGATTTAAGAGAAGCTAAAGTTGATTTTTTAACTATCGGACAATATTTACAACCAACCAAAAATCATTCAGCAGTTGCTAGATATGTTTCTCCAGAAGAATTTAAATATTTTGAAAGAATAGCCAAAGTTAAAGGGTTTTCAATGGTTTCTGCCAGTCCATTAACCCGTTCTTCTTATCATGCTGGCGATGACTTTCAAAAATTGAAGGATAATATTAGACTTCCTGCATAAGACGATCTAGTTGGTGATTTTGTCGTCGAAACTTGCCTCTACTCCTCACATATAGCTTAATCAAAGAGAATGGCGACAAGAGGAAGAAAATATAGTATAAATATAGAGAGAAAAAATATAGTAAAATCCGATGCCAAGAAGTTATAGTTACGATCTGAGAACAAGA
>JAIRUG010000102.1 GCA_031254535.1 Rickettsia sp. | reverse complement strand
TTGCGTTAACTAACTGATTTAGACTTACCATTGTCATTTGATTCGAAGACATTCTACAACTCTCTTTTTTTCTTTTTTTTCATTATACCATACCTATTTCTTCTTTCAACAGTCCCATTGAAGAAATGGTGGAAATAACAGAAGCCTTAAATTCAGAGTTACCACAAGAAGAGAAAAAATGGTGGAACAAAGAGAAATATTAACACGAGGGGGCATTTATTTAGCTAGACTTAATCCTGCTAAAATATCAGAGATTGGAAAAATACAACCTGTAATAATACTAAACTCACAAATAATATTAGATGCAATTCCTCCTGTAATCTTTGTTTGTCCTATTAGCAGCCAGTCATATCCGGAATGCAGTAATCTTCACTTTGAACTAACGGTCAGAGATAATTTAGAGGTAAAAAGTTATGCATTAGTAGAACATTGTAGATCAATTGCTATAAAAAGAATTATATATCCAAGGTTAGCCCAGCTTACTTCTTACGAATTAATGAATATTTTACGTATCCTACAACGGTTAGTTGGTTTATAGATAAAAATCATTCAAGGAACCTACAATTTATTTATATTAATTATATACAAAGTCATTAGTGCTAGTTAATATATATGCTATTATATAACTAACCTGATTAGTATTACGCAGTCATTGCGAGACCATGTAATGGTCGAAGCAATCCATTTCACTTTCCTGGATTGCTTCGTCGGCTTACGTCTTCTCGCAATGACGCCAATTTACTATGGATAAATACTAATCGGGTTAGATATATATGTTAACAAAATCAAATTTCATAGACTTTATGTTTGGCAGCAAAATTATTCGTAACAGTTACGGTTCAATAAAAGACAAGATAAAATCATGCTATCATTCTTGTCAAAATTTCCCGTCTTGGTATATGGGGAAAATTTTTACATTCATCAATTATTTTGCCGATGTAAAATACAAGGTAACGCACTTAAAAGAAACTAATCTTAACCTTGGTTTAGTACATTTATATAACAATGACTTAAATGACGCTATATTCAGGTTTAAATTGGTTGATAAATTTTTCTCTACTTCAGATCACCAAGCTAATTATTGGCTTGGTTGGGCATATTTCTTGAAAAATAATTATGAAAAGGCTTTATATCATCTAAAAAAATCTTTTGAAGCTGATCAAGTAAATTTAGCATCTTTTCTACAAACTTATAATAATTTATCAGAGATTCCGTCGGCAATTTGGCATCAACATAGAAATTTTGATGTTGGTGGAGATTATACTAAGCGATTTTTTGGTAAAAATAAAGTTAATCTGACTTACAGTTTTGTAAGCAAAATTATGAGTAACATAACAGATTTGCCTGATAATTACAGCATTTTAGAGCTAGGTAGTAATACAGGCTTAGTAGGTGATGAAGTTAAAAAGCGTTTTCCTGATAGTTTCACTTTTACCGGTATTGAAAATTCAGAAATGGTGAATATTATTGCCCTATATAGGAATATCTATGACCATGTACTAGAAGTTTCCATACCAGATTTTATAAAACAAAATTCTAATAAATATAACGTAATACTGAGTTTTTGTGCTCTTTCTTTTACTAAAAATCTATTAGCTTATTTTAATGATATTTATTCAATAGTTGATAAGTTAGGATATTTTGCATTTTGTTTGCCAATAAATAAAGTTACAAATCTTTCATTAAAAAGAAAAGAATTCATTTTTTCTATAACAGATATCAAGGAAGCTTTAAGTAAAACCAAGTTCACCATATTAAGTAGTGAGGAATTAGCTATAGAAAAAAATGATAAATACTATATGGTGGTTTGTAAGAAAAACCATTAATGAAACCAATGAAGCGATTTATATTACTAGTATTAGTTAATTTTTTTAACATAACAGCAATAGCGGATGCTCAGAATACTCAAGATAGTGAGGATTTTCAGTATGTTTATAATGACAAAAATGGTTGCATTCAAGTCTATGACCCTTATGAGAAGCTAAATCGTAAAATTTTTATCTTTAACTCTGTTTTAGATTATCTGTTCTTACGACCTATTACTATAGGCTATAAGCGAGTTACTAATGATTATACCAAGGCTAGAGTGAGTAGTTTTCTAGATAACATTAATATGCCTTTGACTGCTGTCAATTATGGCTTACAGATGAATTATGATCAAACTATGAAAAGTCTATGGAGATTTCTTATCAATAGCACATTTGGCATAGGCGGATTATTTGACGTAGCAAGTAAAATTGGCTTAAAAGTTACCAAACAAACTTTGGGTAATACTTTAGCTCATTATGGAGTTGGTCCTGGACCATACTTAGTCTTACCATTTATTGGTAGTACTAATGCAAGAGATTTCACAGATCCGGTATTTACAAATAGTTATTTAAATCCTATAATGTATGTAGTAAATAGGAACTTTGAAATGGCAGTTACTAGTGTCCAACTTATAGATACTAGGTTAGGATTATTACCATTTACTGACTATATAACACGTAGTTCTACTGATCCTTACATAGCTGTAAGATCAGCTATGCATCAAAATCGTGAATCTGTAATTGCCTATCCTAAACAATTTAAATGCCCTAAACCTAACTGAATTATAAAAAATTATGAAAAAATTTATTGTTTGCTTAATTTTAAATTTTCTGTCCTTGTCTGCCTATTCGGCTGTTAATGATAATAATGCGGTGGTTGATAATTATGTTAATCAGCTAATAAAAGATGGGCTACAGGTATTTAATGATCAAAATTTAACTCAAGATGCCAAAATTGCCAAAAGTAAAAAGCTAATTTTAGCTAACCTAGATCTTGATTGGATGGCTAAATTTACCCTTGGTGTTTATAGAAAAACTCTAACCCCTGAACAAATTAAACAATTTACAGAAGTTTATGGCAATTATGTCAGCACAGTCTATGCTGATTTGGTAAAAAATTATCATGGTCAACAGCCTAAGGTTGAGCAAGTACGTATTCTTGATAAAAGTGAATTTATGGTAGAAATGTTAATAGGAACTGCTAAAGTAAATTACTTAGTACGTCAGGTAAAGGATGCAAGTGATAACGCTAGTTTTAAAGTCTCAGATGTTATTACAGAAGGTGTTAGTCTGATCAGTTCCCAACAGTCAGAGTTCATGAATATTCTCAGTAATAGTGGTTTTGATACATTAATAGATGAATTGATGAAAAAGTCATGATTTTTTAAAAGGCGTATGGGTATACTTATACGTCATTGCGAGACCACGCAAGTAGGTCGTGGCAATCCACATTCATTGGATTGCTTCATCGCTACAAAAGTAGCTCCTCGCAATGACGCTAAGGCTAAATACTAATCGGATTTATAACGTTGCCAATTCAAGTTAATTCACTATAGGTTAAATTATAGATTCTATATTTGCCATCTTACAGCTATTGACAAACTATTATCCAAAGTAGCAATTTTTGCTTCAAGGCGTAGGGCTAATTCAAGGTAAGTAGCATCATAAGACGTTAGATCATATTTAGTTGCAATCCTTGCTATTATATGCAGAGATTCAGAGTCAGAACAAAATTTATCAATATTAATAGGAAGAGTATTTAAGAAATATAAGTACTCTTCATAATCACTTCTAGTGATACGCTGTTTTTTTAATGATGATATAAGAACATTGTTACATTCCAAATAAAAGATAGCAGAGGCAAATATATTATATACTTTGTTAGACATCTGATTGTAAATGTTATCTACCTTAAGCTGTTTTTCATCCGGTAAAATCGATGACATAATGCACGAACAATCTATCACTAAATTCATTTTTTACCAAGATTTTTCATTTTAATAACATCATCTATAGAGCCAAGAGGACTACGTCTTTTAAGTGCAGCAAACTTGTTAAATAGATCATCAAATCTTTGGGAGTAATATTTAGCTACCGGTATAACAAAAGCCACCTTTTTCCCTCTGTTTGTTATGCATAATTCTTCACCTGCTTCTACTTCTTTAATTAACTCCGGTAAATGAGTTTTTGTTTTAAACATATAGCTTAATCAAAGAGAATGGCGACAAGAGGAAGAAAATATAGTATAAATATAGAGAGAAAAAATATAGTAAAATCCGATGCCAAGAAGTTATAGTTACGATCTGAGAACAAGA
>JAIRUG010000101.1 GCA_031254535.1 Rickettsia sp. | reverse complement strand
CTCTTGTTCTCAGATCGTAACTATAACTTCTTGGCATCGGATTTTACTATATTTTTTCTCTCTATATTTATACTATATTTTCTTCCTCTTGTCGCCATTTTCTTTGATTAAGCTATAACCCGATTAGCATTTATCCATAGCAAAATAGTGTCATTGCGAGGAGATTCTTTACGGAGACGAAGCATAAAATGATTAAATTTGAATTGCTTCGTTGCTACTAAACGCGAGTTGCCAATTAATTGTATTGATAAAAGCTGTATTTAAAGGCATTTATATGTAAAACTTTGTTACAAACCTGAATTATGGATTAGTTTTCTTACATTTAACAAAATAGGGAAGAATCCATAATCGTCATCACGAGCCTTAGTAACGGTGGCGTGGTGATCCAGGATAAACAGCGGAGCTGTTTTTTATCATTAAACGTTTACACATTTTTCTGGATTGCCACGTCGCTGCTTCCAGTGGCTCTGAGCCATGACGTTTTAATTGGCAACTCGCATTACTAAAGTAGCTTCTCGCTAATAGACGTAGTGTTGCAAAACGTTTCCTAGCAATGACGAAGTATGTTAGTCGAGGAAGTTACCTAGCACCTTAACGGGTTAGCTATAGCGTAATCTATAATAATGCATGTTGCCAATCGCTATAAAACTTATCTAAATTAAGTCTTATTCTTTTTGAACGCTCAGCGGTGATTATTGAATATATCGTTTTAAGAGTGTTGTCAAAATCATCGTTAATAACAACGTAATCATAGTGTTTGGCATAGTGCACTTCTTTGTTTGCCAATTTCATACGCAACTCTATTGCTTCTTTACTATCTTGCCCTCTATCTTGAATTCGTTGTTGCAAAATACTAGGATTTGGAGGCAAAATAAAAATTGTAATTACGTTTGACAAGACTTTTTTTATGGATTTTGTACCTTGCCAATCTATATCAAACAAAACATCTAACCCTTGATTTAGTAAGTCTTCTACAACTTTTCTAGGTGTTCCATAATAATTACTATAAATATTTGCATACTCAAGAAATGCATCTTGTTCAATTAATTTATTAAATTGATCTTTGGTTTTGAAATAGTAATTTACTCCATCAATTTCACCTGTTCTAGGTCTCCTAGTAGTTGCAGAGACGGATAATCTAAGATTACTGTCTATTTTTAAAGCTGCTCTCACTAAGCTGGATTTACCAGCAGCTGAGGGGGAAGACAAAATAACAGTTAATCCTTTATTTTTTAGAGATAATACCATATTTATTATTTTTATAACAGTGTCTCTAAATATACTCAAATGATCTTTTAATTAGAAGCGAAAAAAAAGCAAACGAATTGGCCGTACTAAACAGTTGTTTATACACAAACCTTTAGGTATAGTCAATTAACATGAATTAGTGTTGAATAAGCACCCATCGTGCTGTCATTGCGAGGAGGCATAGCCGACGAAGCAATCCATTTTTAATCGTTTTTTTGGATTGCTTTGTCGCTACTAAAGTAGCTCCTCGCAATGACGCTAAGGCTAAATACTAATCGGATTTATAACGTTGCCAATTCAAGTTAATTGACTATAATAAATTCACAGGGGCGTTTAACTATAGCCTTCTGCTTTGAAAGAATCAATAAATTTAATTGTTGGTGATGTTCTTATATAGCAACAAAATTTTATCTTTTAACATTAATTTTTGTTTCTTTAACTGTTTGATTTTAGTATCATCTTGCAAATGTAAAAATGCGGCGTTTATTAGTCTTTGTAAATCATCATGTTTTTTTTGTAAATTTTGTATATGACTCATGATACTCATTTTTAAACTCTATAATTTAGTTAAAAACTAGAGGTATAGCTAGTCTGATTAGCCTAGCCATAGTAAACTGGCGTCTATTAGCGAGGAGGCGAAGCCGACGAAGCAATCCATTTCTGGTCATTTGTTTGAATTGCTTTGTCGCCACTAAAGTGGCTCCTCGCTAATCGCGGTGACGACGTAATGCTAATCGGGTTAGCTATAGTAAAAACTTAGTTTCTATAAAATGATTTTATAAAACCAAACATTATTTTAATACAATATAATATACTTTAAAAGGAAAAAATATAGCTATGACTGGTGATAATAAAAAAAAATTGCTTGTAGCAATCTCTGGAGCTTCTGGAGCCATATATGGTATAAGGTTACTTGAGATTTTGCGGCAGTTAAATATTGAAAGTCATTTAATTATCTCAAAATCTGCTCATCTGACTATACTGCATGAAACGGATTATTCCATACAACAAGTACAAGATCTAGCAGATTATTATTATAACCTTTCTTGATATTGGCTGTAGGATTGCTTGTGGTTCCTTTAGGACATTTGGTATGATCATAGTTCCATGTAGCATGAGAACTTTGGCATCAATTGCTGGCAGCATTGAGAATAATTTAATCAGTAGAGCAGCAGGTGTTATACTGAAAGAACAAAGAAAACTAGTCTTAATGATCAGAGAAACGCCCTTACATAGGGGGCATTTAGAGAATATGTTGAAAGTAACGAGTTATGGCGGGATAATTGCTCCTCCAGTGCCAGCTTTTTACAATTTACCTAAAAGTTTGGATGAAATAATAAACCACTCAATTTCTTGAGTACTTGATATTTTTGATATTGATACTGGTTTGATAAAACGTTGGGATGGGCTAAAATAATCTATTAGTGTTTGAAAAATATATGCTATAATTTCAGTGGCGTTTTGAGGATTAACATATGCAACAAAGTTTTGACAAAATACTAAAAGGCTATCAAGTGTTTAGAAAAAAATATGCTGGTGGCAATAAATCTATTATGCATAGTCTATCCCGTGATGGTCAACAACCAAAGATTATGGTAGTTGCTTGTTGTGATTCACGAGTAGATCCAGCATTAATATTACAATGTGATCCAGGAGATTTATTTGTTGTTCGTAACTTAGCAAATATTGTCCCCCCTTATGAAAACGATACATCTCATCATGGTACGAGTGCTGCCTTAGAATTTGGAGTATGCTTTTTGAGAGTTGAACACTTAATTATATTAGGACATAGTCAATGTGGAGGAATTCAGAAATTATTAAATAGTAATGATTCAAAGCAAAATGATTTTATAACCAATTGGGTTGCTCTAATCAAAACACTTAATTTTAGACAACAGAATGCTAATGATTATACCAAATTAGCACTTAAACAATCATATCAAAATTGTATGATGTTTCCATGGATCAATGAACAAGTGAACAGAAAAGAACTGATTATTCATTTATGGTTTTTTGACATAAAAACAGGGCAAATTTTTACTTATTCTGATAAACAAAGCTCATATATACCCCTTGTGTGAGGTTATTGTTTCCATTAACACCTTCTATAAAGTTTTAAAAATACAGGAAACCATTCTTATAGCTAACCCGATTAGCATTAATCGGTCTATTAGCAAGGAAGACCGTAGTTCGACAAAGTAATTGAGAACTAGTATGGGACCGTTGAAAGATAAAAATTTGCTCTAATTTCAAAAAAAAGAAACAAAATCTTTTGTCTAAAAAATTACAAAAAAAATCATCAACTCTAATATTTTTAAAAGATTGCAATTTT
>JAIRUG010000100.1 GCA_031254535.1 Rickettsia sp. | reverse complement strand
TCTTGTTCTCAGATCGTAACTATAACTTCTTGGCATCGGATTTTACTATATTTTTTCTCTCTATATTTATACTATATTTTCTTCCTCTTGTCGCCATTTTCTTTGATTAAGCTATAGCTACTCCTTCCATAACAGCACTTTCATGCCCCTAATTCTATTTAAATCATTATAGCATCTCTCATAAACCTAGTGATAAATGGCCAACCTTCCGTAATTCAAGAGGATTAAATGCTTAACCGAATGCCATTGACGTTTCCGGTATCCCACAAAGTTCAATTAATATTATATCCCGCCATAACCTAAATTTCCTGTAGCTTCCATAGTTTTTTGTATAGGCTATGTTTATTACGAATTAATGTAGTATGTGTGCCTTCTTCAACCATTACACCTTTATCTAACACAATTATCCTATCCATATGCTTTAAAGTGGATAAGCGGTGGGCAATTGCAAGCACAGTCTTTCTTTTATCTTGAATCAAGAAGTTAAGGCTATCTTGGATAAAACGCTCAGTTTGACTATCAAGTGCAGAAGTTGCTTCATCTAATATAAGAATAGGTGCATCTTTCAGAATAGCTCTTGCTATTGCCACCCTTTGCCGCTGTCCACCAGATAATTTGATACCTCGCTCCCCAACATAAGTATTATACTCTTCTGGCAACGTTGTAATAAATTCATGGATATGTGCTTTTTTGCTTGCCTCAATTACTTCCGCGTCAGTTGCTTCCTGTTTTCCATATCTGATATTTTCCATCAGCGTTCGATGAAATAACAAAGCATCTTGAGGGATTACCGCAATGTTTTGTCGTAATGAGTCTTGAGTAACATCGTCAATATTTTGTCCATCTATCAAAATTTGACCATTTGCAACTTTAAAATAACGTAACAAGAGATTAATAAGTGTTGATTTGCCACTACCAGAATGACCGACTATTCCTACCTTCTCACCATGACTAATAGAAAAAGTTAGCTTTTTAAAGATCAGCTCTTTGTTATAACTAAAATTTACATTTTTAAATTCAATAATAGCTTTATCAACTATTAGCGAACTTGCACTAAGTTTATCCAAATCTTGCTGGTTGATAGTAACTACTGACAACGCACTTTTTAAATTACCCATTGATCTAGAAAAATCTTGCAATGAAATTGTTGCATTCCAGATATCTTCTGCAACAACCAAGGCAACACCAAAAACAAAAGCAAAATCTCCAACAGAAATTAAGCCATGTATTCTTAAATACAGCATATAGAAGAGAATAAAACCAAACAAAGCAAAATAGAAGCACATACCTACTATTTGAGTCTTAAAGTTATATTTGTATACTTTTACCTGTCTGGGAATAAAATCATTTAATATATTATTATCTAGTGCCTTTAATTCTCTTGCCCTAGAAGCAAAAGAAAAAAGCGAAATAATATTAGTAATTTTATCTGCAATCTGCCCAATTATAAGATGCTTACTTTCGGATTCTAAGCAAGATAGTTGGTTTAATTTAGTTGAGAGTTTATACATAATTGGTACGTAAAAACTACACCATATTAGTACAAATATGCCAAGATTTGTGTTAACAAGGCTAAGGGCACAAAAATTTACACCACATTTAAGAAGCTTTTGCAGCAATCCGTGATGCATTTCCGCCCAAAATTTATCATACCCATCCAAAATACCTTTGATTTTGCTGCTTATAACTCCTGTAAAATTTTCTTGGAAGAACGAATAAGAATGGTGCTGAACATAGTCATATGATTGGAGCAATATAGAACGCCGCACATAAGGCTCAGCCTTCCATTCTGCTATGTTACTGATACGCCACACCAAATCTAAAATCACTTGTGCAGACGTGAATATTATAATCGGTAGTAAAACTAACTGATAAGTTAAATTCTCTTGTGCTGCTATTGTATCAAGAAATAATTTAATCGCATAATAATTGGCAGACGGGTAAAAACTACTTATAGTAGGAGCAAGTAGCATAACCAAGTAAAACCATTTATATGGTTTTATATGTTGCCAAAAAAATGCAATAATGTATTTATTTTGCATAAGTTATTTTTTGTTTAAGAATTAGAATAACTATTTTAAATAAGGCATAACTAACCCGATTAGCATTACGCTGTCTATTAGCGAGGAGGCGTGAAGCCCGAACGAAGCAATCCATTTCTATTCACTTTTCTGAATTGCCACGCTCACGTACGTTCGCTCGCAATGACATATATGCAACCCAAACGTCATTGCGAGGAGCTACTTTAGTAGCAACGAAGCAATCCAAGAGAGTGGGCGAAATGGATTGCTTAGTTCGGGCTTCACGCCTCCTCGCTAATAGACAGCGTAATGCTAGTTATAACCCTTAACAAAATATTTGTGGGTAATAGTAAGACTCGCATCCTCACGTACATTTAAGTACACGGCAAGGCTGCGTTCCGTGTCTCAATTCCTCAACCTAAATTAATTTCGAGAACTGCTATCACTCATTGCTTCCATGACAATATTTATATTTCTTCTCGGAACCACAAGGACATAACTCATTTCTAGCCACTTTCCCCCAACTTGATGGATCTGATTGTATTCTATCCTGTGGATTGACTTGGATCTTAATGGTTTTAAGCTGAGTTTCAATACTAACTCCAGCATTATATTTACTAAAAGCTGGGTCTTCCCTAGTTTCTCGCATTGTCTTTTGTAACGTCTTATTTTTCAAAGACATGGACTCTTTTTTAATATGGCTAGTATCCATATGGAGATGACAAACTTTCTGGATGAATAGTTCCTTCAAATTATCAAGCATTTGTTCAAATAAATTAAATGCCTCTCTTTTATATTCGTTAAGTGGATCTTTCTGAGCATAAGTCCTTAGTGATATACCTTGTCGTAAATGATCTAAATTATGTAAATGATCTTTCCATACTTGGTCTAAAGTTGTTAGTAGAATATACTTAATTGCGTCATTCATCAAGTCAACGCTATATGCTTCATTTTTTGCATGGTATAGACCATTTACCATTTGTACAACATTAGATATCACCTCTATCTCGGTAACATTAGCCTTTGTTATAGATTCTTTATTTAGTTTTACAGCAAAAATACGCTGCAACTCTCCTGTTAGAGCATTTACATCCCAGTCTTCCCTATAAGAACCAGGTGGAATGAAAGTTAATACCACTTTTTCCACTAGTTCTTTTGTCATGTTAGCTAAAAAATCATGGGCAGATTTTGACGCAATGATATCAGTACGTTGTTCGTAAAATATCTTACGTTGATCGTTCATAACATCATCAAAACGTAATAAATTTTTACGTATCTCGTAATTATGTCCTTCAACCTTCTGCTGAGCTTTTTCAAGTGAACGACTAATCATAGGGTGATGGATTGCTTCACCATCTTTTAGACCTAACGTTCTTAGGACTCCAGAAATACGATCTGAGGCAAAAATACGCATAAGATCATCTTCTAAGGACAAGAAAAATTTTGTATTACCTGGATCACCTTGTCTACCAGCCCTTCCTCGCAATTGGTTATCTATTCTACGACTCTCGTGTCTTTCGGTACCTATAACAAACAATCCCCCAGCCTCTATTACACGTTGCTTCTCTTCGGATATTTGTTCCTTTATTTTGAGCATTTCTAATTGATACTGTTCCTCAGGTAGATTTTTTAGAGAAAGTTGTTCTATTAGCATTTCCGGATTACCACCAAGCATAATATCGGTACCACGACCTGCCATATTTGTGGCAATAGTCACAGCCTTAAATCGTCCAGCTTGAGCTATAATTAATGCTTCCTGCTGATGAAATTTTGCATTTAAAACATTATGAGTTATTTTATTTTTGGTAAGTAACTTAGAAATTTCTTCAGACTTCTCTATACTAATAGTTCCAACCAAAACAGGTTGACCACGATCATAACACTCTTGTATTAATTTTATAATAGCTTGATATTTATCGTGTTTATTGCCGTAAATCTCGTCATCATAATCAACCCTAGTGATTGGGTTATGAGTAGGAACAGCTAGCACATCAAGATTATATATGTCCTTTAACTCTATAGCTTCGGTCATTGCCGTACCAGTCATGCCTGATAATTTGGGATAATTCCTAAAATAGTTTTGGAAGGTAATAGAAGCCAAAGTTTGATTCTCATTTTGAATTTGTACATGCTCTTTTGCTTCTAGTGCTTGGTGTAACCCTTCAGAATACCGCCTACCTTCCATAACGCGTCCAGTAAATTCATCAATAATCATAACCCTTCCATCACGCACTAAATAATCAACATCACGATTGAAGAGAATATGTGCTCTTAATGATTGATTGACATAATGAACCAAACTTAAATTCTCAAAATCATAAAGGCTTGAACCTTCTTCAATAAGACTATTGGTCACAAGCATTGATTCTATATAAGTTATACCATTCTCAGTAAGATTAACTGTTCGTAATTTCTCATCTTTTTCATAATCTTCATCTTTAAACTGACAAACCAATTTATCAATTTTAGTGTATAAATCCGAGCGATCATCTACTGGACCTGATATAATTAGTGGAGTTCTTGCTTCATCAATTAAAATTGAGTCAACTTCATCAATAATAGCGAATTTGAAGGGACGAAGTACCTTAGAATCTTCACTATATTTCATGTTATCTCTGAGAAAATCAAATCCAAGCTCATTATTAGTTGCATGAGTAATATCTGCTCTATAGGCATTATGTCTGTCATTGTCACTGATATTAGCAACGATACAACCAACAGACAAGCCTAAGAAATTATAGATTTTTCCCATCCATTCAGCATCACGTTTTGCTAAATAATCATTTACCGTGACAACATGTACTCCCTCACCAGTAAGAGCATTCAAATATGCAGGTAATGTGGCAACTAAAGTTTTCCCTTCTCCTGTACGCATTTCAGTAATCATGCCACGATGTAATATTAATCCGCCACTTAGCTGAACATCAAAATGCCTCATCCCATAGACTCTTTTTGCAGCTTCTCGTACGACAGCAAAAGCTTCATAGGTTAAGTCATCTAATGACTCACCATCTTTTAATCTTTGCCTAAATTGCTCTGTTTTATTTCTCAATTCATCATCAGAAAGTTTTTGTATTGATGGTTCAAGCAAATTAATCTTTTCAATTTCTAAAAATAGTTTTTTGATATTTCTATCGTTTGCTGTGCCGAATAATTTTTTAAGTAGAGAAAACATTTAGATCCTAGATTCTGTAAATACCTTATAAAATATGGTATTTTATAATATTTATCAAACAAATTATAAATAGCTATTGACGTTGGGTGGTTATCATTATAAAATCTAGCCATCAATAACAAATATAAATGGATAACAAATGAAAAGAATATCTATAGCTTTTTTATCTGCTAGTTTACTTGCGAGTACTGCTTTCGCTGACGAAGATAAAATTGTTGCCACCTATAAAGGTGGTGAAGTGAGAGAATCACAGGTTATGCAACAATTCCAATCTTCTTTGGATACCCAACCAGGTGTTAAAGGTAAAAAGTTTGCTGATTTCAATGCAAATCTACAAGAAATGTTAGTTCGTGGCTATATCGATGCAAAACTGCTTGAGCAAGAAGCTAAAAATTCTAATATTGAATCTTCAAAAGAATTCCAAGCTAAATTGACTATAGCGAAAAATCAAATGATCCAGCAAGAATTAATGGAGCGTTATGTAAAATCTCATGTTGATGAGAAAATGGTTAATGCCGAGTATGATAAATTAGTTGCTAGCTTAAAAGGAAAAGAGGAAGTAAAAGTAAGCCATATTTTGGTTGCAACTGAAAAGGAAGCAATAAATATAAAAAATAGGCTTAATAAAGGAGAAAAATTTGCTAATCTTGCTAAAAATTTATCACAAGATGAAGGATCTAAAGGAAATGGTGGAGAGATAGGCTATATCACTTCTGGACAATTAGTACCTGAATTTGAAAATAAAGCATTATCAATGAAAGTAAATGAAATCTCTTCTCCAGTTAAAACGCAATTTGGTTGGCATATTATTAATGTACTTGATAAAAGACCTGCACAGGTACCTACTAAAGAGGAAGCTATTGCCAATATAACCAATAAGCTTAGTAGAGAGGTTATATTAAAATATGTCGCTGATCTTGAGAGTAAAGCTGATGTCAAAATAATGCTACCACAGTCACAAATAGCAGACGAAACTAAAAAAGAGTCTAGTAGCAAGTAATATAATATATTCAAATGATTTCTTTATTGTAATAAAGAAAGGAATATGAGGTACTGAGAGGTACCGAGATTATGCCTTACAATAAGGTTTGAATTTGTATAATAGACTTTCTGCATAAGTCAGAGACAGCCCTCGGGATTTTAGAAGAAACGAAGCTGGCTACTTGTACGTATACTCAAATGATTTGGAGAATTGGAACGTAAAACAAGGGGTGAGTGAGAGGAGCGTACAAAACGTACGTGAGTACGCGAATGCCTCGAAGTTTTACGGAACCAGTTCTTCAAAACAGAAGAGTATACATAGACGTACGTGAAGAGTGGGAGCAAGTTTCGACGACAAAATCACCAACTAGATTGACTTATGCAGGAAACCATGTTATAACATGATCTTAAATTTTTAGCTACATAGACTGTTGTACGGCCAGATAGCTCAGTTGGTAGAGCAAAGGATTGAAGATCCTTGTGTCGCTGGTTCGATTCCAGCTCTGGCCACCATTTCTACAATAAAATTTACTGTCTTGACAAATATACTCGATGTCATTGTGAGAAGCAGCTTTGCTGCGACAAAGCAATCCATTTTTAATCATTTTCTTGGATTGCCACGTCGCCACTAAAGTGGTTCCTCGCTAATAGCGGTGTATTGCAAACTGCCTCCTCGCTAATAGACGGAGAACCTACTTTTCTTTTGCCCATAAATCCATATTGGGACTGTTGAAAGATGAGATTGGTATGGTATAATGAAAAAAAGAGAGTTGTAGAATGTCTTCAAATCAAATGACAATGGTAAGTCTAAATCAGTTAGTTAACGCAAAGCATCAATATCGTAAATTTAAAGAATTATTTGA
>JAIRUG010000097.1 GCA_031254535.1 Rickettsia sp. | reverse complement strand
TTAAAAAATAGTTTAACTAAAGAAAAAGGAGAGGAACTTATGCCTAGTATAGCTCAAGTATGGAAAGAAGAAGGGATTCAAATTGGTGAAGCTAGAGGTGAAGCTAAATTAATAAAAATGATGATAAAAAATGGTAACTCTATTGAGAAAGTAGCGAGAATGACTAAATTATCTATTACAAGAATCAATGAACTATTGAAAGTACAGTAAACTGCGTTTATTAGCAAGGAGATACTTTAGTAGCGACTAGGCAATTAAATATGGATTGCCACAACCTACTTGCACGGTCTCGCTAATAGACGTTTAAGTAGACGATTAGGGAGAGGAGATAAATGTTGACGACAAAATTACCAACTAAATTGACTTATACAACAAGTCTATTAGAACAGGCTGTCAAATTTATAAAATCTGGTAATATAGTAGCATTTCCCACAGAAACAGTATACGGACTTGGGGCAGATGCTAGTAACGAACAAGCTTGTCAGAAGATTTTTAAGATAAAAAAGCGTTCAAGTATAAATCCTCTGATTGTCCACGTGGCAACTATGAGTCAAGCTAAAACTATTGGGGAATTCAATGCAGATGCTTTAAAGTTAAGTGAGGTATTTTGGCCAGGACCTTTATCGATTGTTGTACCATTAAAAAGCGGAGCAAATATAGCTACATCCGTGTTATCCGGGCTGACAACGGTTGCACTTCGTATGCCATCACATAATATGGCTTTGGAGCTAATAAGAAAATCTGGCACACCGATAGCAGCACCTAGTGCTAACCCATCAGGTTACATTAGTGCTACTACTTTAGAACATGTGAAAGAACATTTTGCAAATGACAAAGATATTTTTATTTTAGAAGATAATTCAAGACTTTCTGCAAAAGTCGCTTATGCTGAGGGATTTGAAGGAGACTCGGAACGGAAAACCGCAGCGTACTTTAGTGTACGTGAGGATTTGAGTACCGAATCGACGTACAAATCACCAGCAGAAGTAGAGTTTTGCAGAAAGTCTAATGACTATAAGTGTCAGTATGGTATAGAATCAACCATAGTGGATAGCACTACTAATAACTTAACTATTCTGCGAGATGGCTTTATCACACTGGAAGCATTAGAGAAGGTTCTTGGTAAAAAACTAGATAGAACATCTAGCTTGATGAAAATTAAAGCTCCAGGGATGATGAATAAACATTACTCACCAAGAGTTAAAATAAGACTGAATGCAGAGAGTTTAGAACCTAATGAGGTAGGTCTTAATTTTGCTAATAGTAAGCTAGAGGGTAAATTTTCGCTTAATTTAAGTTTAACCGGAGACTTAATTATCGCTGCTAGCAACTTATTTGCCAGTCTTAGAATATTAGATAATTACGCAGAATTAAATGGATTAGCAATTGCCGTTGCCTCCATCCCAGAAGTTGGTATAGGCGTTGCAATCAATGATAGACTCAAAAAGGCGGCGATAAAATGACCTCGATATTTACTAAATTAAAGCAGGTATTAGTCAATAGTTCAAATAAAATATCTTCGGGTATTGACCAGATATTTTATAAAAAAAAACTAGATGAGCAAACTTTAGATGAACTAGAAGAGTTGTTAATATCTGCAGATATAACTGCCTCTGTGGCAATAGAGCTTGTCAGTAAACTAAGATCTATCAAATTTGACAAAGAAGTAAGTAGTTTGGTAATCAAAGAACAACTTGCTGATATTATCGAACAATTATTGATAAAGACTAGTAAAAATTTTGAATTGTACGATAAAAAGCTTAATGTCATACTAGTTTGCGGTGTTAATGGTTCAGGGAAAACTACTACAATAGGCAAGCTGGCAAGCATTTATCGTAAACAGGGTAAGAAAGTAGCAATTGCCGCCTGTGATACATTTAGAGCTGCTGCTGTTAGTCAATTATCTAGCTGGGCTGATAGAAGTGGCTCGATATTTATCAGTGGTGAAGAGTCAGCTGATCCTGCCAGTGTTGCTTATCTTGCTATGCAATCTTCAATAAAAAACGATGTTGATATATTATTTATTGATACAGCTGGGAGATTACATAACAAGAAGAATCTGATGAAAGAGCTTGCCAAAATTGTTAGGGTTATTAAGAAGATTGATGATACAGCTCCTCACCATAGTATATTAGTAATTGATGCAACCACTGGACAAAATGTATATAATCAAGTCGAACAATTTACCGCTATTGCTAACATAACAAGTTTGATAGTTACTAAATTAGATGGTACAGCAAAAGCTGGTGTAGTTGTTGGTGTCGTGCAAAAATTTGCCTTACCGGTATGTTTTTTAGGGGTAGGAGAGAAGATAGACGATCTGAAACCGTTTGACCCGGCGGCATTTGCTAGTAGTTTAGTAGGAAATTAACTAGAAGTTCAAGACTTTGTCTATTAGCGAATAGACATAAGCCCCACACGTCATTGCGAGGAGCTACTTTAGTAGCGACGAAGCAATCCATATACAAGCTTCATGGATTGCCACCACAACTGTTGAAAGTTAAAAAAGGTGTTAAAATATAACTAAAGATTGTGTATAAATTAAGTTCATATAAATAATGACTTAAGAATATGCAGATATCAGAAATAATGGATTTAATAGAC
>JAIRUG010000083.1 GCA_031254535.1 Rickettsia sp. | reverse complement strand
AAAAAAATTACAATCTTTTAAAGATATTAGAGTTGATGATTTTTTTTGTAATTTTTTAGACAAAAGATTTTGTTTCTTTTTCTTGAAATTAGAGCAAATTTTTATCTTTCAACGGTCCCGTTATATAGGGTAGAGCCATACCATTATTCCTTCGTAGGTGGGAATCTTTAGGGTTTTTAGATTCCTACTTTCGCAGGGATGACATTATTTATTGTACCATAAACAACGATTTTTACTATAAAACATAATTTATGACAAAATATACGACAAAAACAAAGCAGGAAATTTATAATAATAGACCGATTTCTCCTCATTTATCAATATATAAAAAACAGATAAGCTCTGTTCTGTCTATTTTTCATCGTATGACGGGTATAGGTTTATTTTTTGGACTATCGGTATTGGTATGGTGCTTTATTTTATTGGCTTTTAGCAAATTTAATCCTGAATATTTACAGTACTTTAAATATAGTTTATTCAAAATTCTTCTAATATTCATAAGTTTTGCCTGGTTTTACCATCTATGTAATGGGGTACGTCACTTAATTTGGGATAGTGGACATTGCTTTTTAATAAGAGCTATTAACTTTACGGGTTGGTTTGTTGTAATAGTCTCAATAGTGATGACATTAGCTTTTTGGTTGTTATAGTAATTTAACTTATGGTCTATATATGAACAATAATTTAAGGACAGATTTGGTAAAAGCTAAAGGAGCTGGTTCGGCAAAAAGTGGTTCTAGTCACTGGTTATATCAAAGAATCACTGCTATTATTTTGACAATTTGCTCTATTTGGCTAATATTTTTTATTAAATATAATATTAGCAAGGATTTGACTCATTTTGTTGGTACTTTACAAAAACCTTACAATATTGTTCCTTTGGGAATACTGGTTATTACCTCATTCTATCATTCAATGCTTGGTATGCAGGTAGTAATTGAAGATTATATTAGTTGTATTAAGCTTTGTACTGGGTTAATTATATTTCTGCAAGTATTTTGTATTATAACGATTGCATGCTTAGTGGTAGCATTATTTTATGCTATACTATAGCTAAATGGATTGCTTCGTCGTGCGTTTCCGCACTCCTCGCAATGACATCTGGGTTTATAAATCGTCATTACGAGGAGCCACTTTAGTGGCGATGCGGCAATCCAGAAAATTATTTGAGTATATTTGGAATAAAAGGAATTTATGAATGTCTACTAAATCTTATAATATTGTCCATCATCAATTTGATGTAGTGGTAGTTGGAGCTGGAGGAGCTGGTCTTAGGGCAACTTTTGGTATGGCAAAAGAGGGTTTAAGTACTGCCTGCATTAGCAAGGTTTTCCCAACTAGAAGCCATACTGTAGCGGCACAAGGTGGTATCAGTGCGTCTCTTGGTAATATGGGGCAAGATGATTGGCGTTGGCATATGTACGATACCGTAAAGGGCTCAGATTGGTTGGGTGACCAGGATGCGATTGAGTATATGTGTAAACATGCAGCTGAGGCGGTGTTGGAGCTTGAACATTATGGGGTACCTTTCTCGCGAACAGAAGAAGGAAAAATTTATCAGCGTCCCTTTGGTGGTATGACTACAAATTATGGCAAGGGACAAGCAGCTCAAAGGACTTGTGCTGCAGCTGATCGTACTGGTCATGCCATATTACATACTTTATACCAACAGGCCTTAAAAAATAAAGCCCAGTTTTTTATTGAATATTTTGCCATTGATTTGTTAATGAATAATGGAGAATGTGTAGGAGTAGTTGCTTGGAATCTTGATGATGGAGCAATGCATTGTTTCCATTCTCACTTAGTAGTATTAGCTACTGGCGGATATGGTAGGGCTTATTTTTCTGCGACAAGTGCTCATACTTGTACCGGTGATGGAGGTGGGATGGTGGCAAGAAGTTCTATTGCCTTGCAAGATATGGAATTTGTTCAATTTCATCCAACCGGTATATACGGATCTGGCTGTTTAATTACAGAAGGTGCTAGAGGAGAAGGGGGCTATTTAGTAAATTCTAATGGTGAAAGATTTATGGAACGATATGCTCCAGCCGCTAAAGATCTTGCTTCAAGAGATGTGGTCTCAAGAGCTATTACCATGGAGATCAGAGAAAATAGAGGGGTAGGTGAGCATAAAGATCATGTATTTCTACATTTAGATCATTTATCGCCGGAAATTCTGCACGAACGTTTACCGGGTATTTCGGAAACAGCAAAAATTTTTGCTGGTGTTAATGTTAACACTCAGCCAATACCTGTACTACCAACAGTACATTATAATATGGGGGGAATACCAACAAATTACCATGGGCAAGTTATTGACAAAGATCAAGACAATCATCATAAAATTATTCCTGGATTAATGTCAATTGGTGAAGCTGCTTGCGTTTCAGTACATGGAGCTAATCGATTAGGATCGAATTCCTTGCTTGATTTAGTGGTATTTGGTCGGGCAGCGGCAAAAAAAGCTGCTGAAATTGTTAAAGTGGGTCAACCACATAAGGTTTTACCTCAATCGATATTAGATAAAATAATTAGCAGATTTGACGGTATACGTTATGTTAAAGGAGAAATACCAGTAGCTAGCCTAAGGCTCAAAATGCAAAAAATTATGCAAAATCATGCAGCAGTATTCAGAACCCAAGAAGTTCTAGATAAAGGAATAGAACTAATTGACCAAACACGAAAGGAATATGCCAATGTTCAGGTCAATGATAAATCATTAATATGGAATAGCGATTTAGTGGAAGCACTAGAACTAGCTAATTTATTAGATCAAGCGGTGATTATTATGCACTCTGCCGCCAATAGAAAAGAAAGTAGAGGTGCACATTCTAGGGAAGATTATTCAGAACGTAACGACGAGGAGTGGATGAAACATACACTCGCTTGGATTGATGAACAAGGTAATGTCAAACTGAATTATAAACCGGTAACTCTTACAACATTAACAGATGAAGTAGATGCAATTCCACCAGCTAAACGAGTTTATTAATATAAATTATGCTGAATTCAATAAGACTATGCCAAGCTTTAAATGAGAAAATATGTCATGATTTTGCAGGAGCAATAGGTATTATAGATAATAGTGTTGACTTAATAAGAACTACAGCCTATCAAGAAAAAGCTACTAAACTGATTCAGGATAGTACCAATAGACTTATAAGCTATTTAGAGTTTTATCGTTATTTATATTCTCTACCTTCTGAGGATAACAAAATTTCTATTGTAGAAATTAATAGATTAGCTACTAATTTTTTAAAATCAAAAAATCATAATGTTGAACTGCTGTTCACAAGATTACCAAGCACAACTATCAATGAGCATATAGCACAAATTATTATCTGTTTAATTGTTATAGCGTCTAATAATCTATCCAAAAATGCTATCATTAAAGTTGAACTAGAGATACAACATGATAAATTGACTGGTATGAAAATTGTAGTAATAGACACAAATCTCAAGTTTGATCATGATAGGATAGATATTTTGCTTGGAAAAGGAATTATTGAGGATGTATACTCAAATGATCTGAAGAATTGGAACGTAAAACAAGGGGTGAGCGTGCTAGGCGTACAGCTAGTACATGAACACGCGAATGCCCCGAGGTTTTACGGAGCCAATTCTTCAAAGCATTCGAGTATAACTATAGAAAATGTTCATGAATATTACACTTACTACTTAATTATGGAATATGGTTATAAGTTATTGGTTACTCCGTTAATCGATTCGGTGGAGTATAATCTTCTGTTTTAAAGTATAGACTAACGTCATTGCGACGAAGCAATCCAGGAAAGTGATTAGAAATGGATTGCTTCGTCCGTACGGTTTCCGCACTCCTCGCAATGACGTTGTAGGTAAATTTAAAACACGTCATTGCGAGGAGCCACTTTAGTGGCGACGTGGCAATCCAGGAGAATGGTTAGAAATGGATTGCTTCGTTTTAGCCAAACCAATCTATTAAAGTAAAAGTGATGGTATAATGCATGACTGTAGCAAAGAGTGCCGCAGCAATATCATCTACCATAATGCCAATACCACCTTTAATATTGGCATCAAGCCAATTTATTGGCCATGGCTTGATGATATCAAAGAACCTGAATAGAGCAAAAGGTAAGGCAAATAAAAAAATAAAATTTATTAGTTGTGAACTTAAATATTTTGTAATTTCTGAATAATTTATGAAAAAAACAGAAAGGCAACTTAATGTTATTGTTATCATTTGACCAACAACCTCATCAATCACCACTTCTTTTGGATCATCTTGCCTACTATATTGTATGTATATTGAGGAAAAATATGTGCCTAATATAAATAGCAATAGACAGGTTAAAAGATTGATAATAATGAGATTAATAAGTTGGGCTTGTAAAATCGTGAAATTAGTAAATGAAAAAATTAGTTGATTATTTACGGAAAGATACATGATCAAGTAGCACAAAGGGAAAGCAACTAAAGAGCCAAATGTACCAGGGCAATATTTTATTTTACCTACATAGAAAAAAGTTACAATAAGTTCTGCAAATTTATGTTTATTACTTACCTTACGCATAAACCCCATGAAAATTTAGAAGTTGTGGAAAAATAACCGGTGTCATTGCGAGGAGGCGTAGCCGACGAAGCAATCCATTTCTAATCACTTTCCTGGATTGCTTCGTCGCTACTAAAAGTAGCTCCTCGCAATGACGTTTGGGTTGCATATACGTCATTGCGAGAGCACGTAGTGGTCGTGGCAATCCACATTCATTAGAAATAGATTGCTTCGTCGGCTACGCCTCCTCGCAATGACGCCAGGCTATTTTATAGCTTAATCAAAGAAAATGGCGACAAGAGGAAGAAAATATAGTATAAATATAGAGAGTTATGTCGAACAAGTTTTAGTTAAGGAATTGCGAGTTGGTCAATTAGTAGTAATGGAT
>JAIRUG010000063.1 GCA_031254535.1 Rickettsia sp. | reverse complement strand
TTGCAATCTTTTAAAAATATTAGAGTTGATGATTTTTTTTGTAATTTTTTAGACAAAAGATTTTGTTTCTTTTTTTTGAAATTAGAGCAAATTTTTATCTTTCAACGGTCCCATAATATAATTGCAAGTTATTATCTTTAAATTTAAATGTAATGGTAATATTACAACTTATTCATTTTTAACAAATACCCAATCTTCATTGGAAGACTCAGTTTCACTATATTGATAATTTTGCTTAGAGAAGTGTTTTAATTTTTCAGGTAGGTCTATAAGATTTTCTGCAATAAAATTAAACATGCTGCCCCTAGCCTTTTTGGAGTTTATTGCTATTATTTGTAATTTATTATTTTTTTTTCTTTAAAAGATATATTAATTACCGGATATTTAAGATCATTTTTATTGATGACGCAGGAATATTCATTGGATGCTAGGTTGATTAGATATTTATTTTGGTGAGTTGCTAATATTTGATTGACATAATTGGTAATATCGTCTTGCCAGAAAGTTGATAATTTTTTAAAATTTGGCAATTTTGTTGACATTTCTAGTCGATAAGGTTTTATTTTATCTAAAACTCTTAGTGCACCGTATAAACCTGATATAATTAACGTGTGTCCTTGCAAAAAATCCCACTGTTCTCTGGTAAAATTCCGCCTATCAATATTATGGTAAACATCCCCATCATAGGCAAATATTGCTTGTTTCTGAGGCTGGTTATCGAAATCTTGAAATCTATGATAATTAAGCTCAGCCAGTTTATCACTAATCCCCATTAACTGCTTGATCTGATTTTGCGACAAACTTTTACATATTTGTAAAAGATATTGTGTTTTAGTAAGGAAATGGGGTTGCACCGATGGCAACTCCACTATTTGAGAAGTAAAATCTTGAGTTTTAGCTGGTGAGATTATACTGAGCATACTGAGTTAGCTATAATTACTTTCTACTATCTTTTTAAAATAGCGGCATGTATTTGTCAAGCACCATAGTCATAATCTTGCTAGCTATAGGAGCTGCTGCCCTGCCCCCACCTCCACCATGATCTACAAATACTAGAATAGAGTAACGAGGTTGTTGATAGGGAGCGAACCCGGCAAACATAGCATGGTTACGCCTTTGCCAAACAACTGATTTACTACTTAAATCATCATCTATATTAGCTTTTGCTTGCACTTGTGCCGTACCTGTTTTACCCGCTAATTGACGCCCTTCTGCCAGAATTCTACTATAATAGGCAGTCCCTCCTTCGGTATTAACTGCTTTATACATGCCTTCTTTTAAAATATCTAAATATTTTTGATTGATATTAACCTGATCAAATACTGATACATCTTTAGCAATTCTCGGATTATACAATTTTCCATTACTAGCAATTGCCGTTACAAACCTAGCCAACTGGATTGGAGTAGCTGATAAGAACCCCTGCCCTATTGATAAATTAAAAGTATCACCAATCGTCCATTTAGAGTTAAATTTTTTCATTTTCCATTCTTCTGAAGGAAGAAAACCTGACGCTTCTCCAGTCAAATCAATACCAGTTTTGCTACCGAAACCAAAATTTCTTGCCATATCTAATATTTTTTTATGACCTGTTAATCGAGATATTTCATACATATAAGAATTACAAGAATGTTTAATGGAATTATACATATCAACTGTCCCATGACCATGACGACTCCAGCACCTAAAGCTATTATTACCTAATACTGAAGCCCCAGTACAATTAACCGTTTTGTCCGGTCTAATCCCATTTTCTAACCCAGCTAAAATTGTAATAATTTTGAAAATAGAGCCAGATGGATAAGTACCTTGTATTGCCTTATTAATCAATGGCTTATAAGGATCATTGATTAAACTTTGCCAATAATCTTGAGATAATTTTATAAAATTATTGGCTTCAAATACCGGTGACATAGCCAACACTAATACATTGCCAGTAGTGGTATCGATAACTATAGCAGAACAACCTTGTTTATTTAAATAGGGCTGCACTCTTTGTTGCAGTTCTACATCAATATTTAGATGCAAGTCCTCTCCTTGCTGACTTTGAAGATTGGCGATTTCTCTCACCTGTTTGCCTAAAGCATTTACTTCTATCTGCTTATAACCAAATTTTCCACGTAACTTTTCTTCATAATATTTTTCTACACCAGCTTTGCCAATATTAAAATCCCCTAAATTATTAATCTCTAATTCTTGTTTCTCTTGCTCATTAATCTGTCCAGTGTATCCTATTATATGACAAGTTGCTTCCGAAAAATGGTAAAATCTTACATAGCCAACATCTACAAAAATAGAAGTTAAATTTAATTTTTGTTCTTCAATGAGTGACATTTGTTGCCAACTAAGATTATCTAATATAAGTAAAGGAACACGTTTATTGGCTTTTTTTATTTTTTGATTAATGTAATTTTGTTTTTCCTCAGATAACTGCAAAATATTTGCCACTAGAGTTAATTCCTGTTTGTAATTATTGCCCTCATGTATGTCAAGTAATAACCTAAAACAAGTTTGGTTGGTAGCCAAAACGTTACTGTTAACATCATAAATTTGTCCTCTAAAGGGTGGAATTAGAATAAAACTTATACGATTTTTATCAGATAAAGTACGATATTTATCACTTTCAAGCAACTGTATGTAAAACATTTTCCCAGCCAATAATGAAAATAATGTCAGTTTTCCTGAACCTATAAGAAAAGCCCGTCTTGATATTAGCTGGTTATGTAATATTTTATTATTTAGCATATTTTTTTGACAGAATTCTAATTATGTTTTTGTAGTACTCTCGTCTATTAACGAGACCCGTAGTCCTAAGCATCATTACGAGACCATGTAGCCCTAAGCGTCACAGCTGTTGAAAGTTAAAAAGTATAAAACATTGCAATCGATAATTACACATAAATTTATCCTTTAATTTTTATAATTTTAAGTCTACAAGATTAGGATCTCCGCCGCAAAATAATACAATATCCTTGATAATCTCCTTTTCAAGCAGCAGCGTAAATTGCAATAGAACAAGCTTAAATCCCAATAAATTGTTTACTTTTTTAAATATTGCAAACAAAATAGCAGCTATTAAAATACAATATA
>JAIRUG010000050.1 GCA_031254535.1 Rickettsia sp. | reverse complement strand
AAAGGAGATTATCAAGGATATTGTATTATTTTGCGGCGGAGACCCTAATCTTAAGGATAAATTTATGTGTAATTATCGATTGCAATGTTTTATACTTTTTAACTTTCAACAGCTGTGGGTTGCATACGTCATTGCGAGGAGACACTTTAGTGGCGACGAAGCAATCCATTTCTGGTTACTTTCTTACGGAAAGGCTATCTAGAACATTAACGAGTTAGCTATAATGAATATTACAACAAGAGAATTATCTATCCAATCCAATTATTACAAAGAAATTTTGTCAATAATTAAACTAGGTGGTGGAGTGAGCAGGATTGTCGGGGGAGCCGTTCGCGATGCTATCCTTAATGTTGTCAATTACGACGTTGATATAGCAACCAATTTATTACCAGAGCAAGTAACAGATATTTTATCAACAGCCAACATTAAAGTCATACCTACTGGCATAAAATACGGTACAGTTACGGCTTTACTAAATAATGAAAAATTTGAGATTACTACACTTAGAAAAGACATAAAATGTGATGGTCGGCATACAGAGGTCATATTTACTGATGATTTTATGGAAGATGCTGCTAGAAGAGATTTTACTATTAACGCCTTAAGCTATTGTCCATTTGAGCATAAAATTTACGATTATTTGGGTGGAATAGACGACTTACGAGAATCTAAGGTAATATTTATCGGACAAGCATTTGAACGAATTCAAGAAGATTTTTTGCGTATTTTACGATTTTTCCGTTTTTCCTGCTATTATGCAACAGAGCTGGATGCTAATGGGCTAAATGCCTGTATTAAATTACGAGAAAGCCTTAAATTACTATCAAAAGAACGGGTGAAATGGGAGATGGACAAATTGATTCTCTCAGATAATAGTCCTAATATTTTGCAACAAATGTTTGATAATGGCATATTGCAAATAATATTACCAGTTAGCAAGTTTGATAAAAAACCTTTGATGGAAGGAATTAATTTCGGTTTTTTAGAGCCTTACACTAGATATTCACTATTATTTTATCACATAAAGAACCTACCACTAAGTGATTTACTAAATTTAAAATTTTCCCGACAAGAAGCAATCAAAATCATTACTATACTTAGATTTGTTAATAAAGAAATCAACGAATTTACATTAAGAGAAATTTGGTGGGAAACTGCTAATTATCTGGATGATTATCTGCAATATATAAATATTCTAGTATCATTAGGTAAATTAAATAGAGCTACAGCAAACAAATTTCTAGATACATACAAATCTAAACCACGACCAATATTTCCGATAAATGGGTATGACTTGCAGAAAATAAATATTCATGGTAAAGATGTTAGCATAGTGATAGCTAAATTAAAAAAATCTTGGATAGCAAGTGATTTTACGCTTAATAAGCATCAATTACTTGAATTATACTCAAATGATTTGAAGAATTAGAATAATTATCATACAATAAATTCCTAAGGCACTAAATTAGGAAAATGCTATGAATCAAAATCAACAAGTGAAAGTAATAGGTAACAACGGTCAACTATCGCTTGGCAAAGTATTTGCAGGACAAATGGTATTAATCGAACAATTAGATAATGATACATGGATCATTAAAACAGAAGAATTTATTCCAACCTCAGAAAAGTGGTTATATCAAGGAAACACCTCGACTAAACTAGATAAAGCATTATCGTGGGCAGAAAGAAATAAACCAAAAGATAACCTGGAAGAAATTGTTGAGAAAATTGAACATGTCTAAAATAAAAATAGATATGAATAATCCAGAGTTTCAAAAAGATTTATTTGCTCTTGAAAAAAATAAGTCATTTAACTTGGGATGAGTTATATCGGGATCAAGGTCTAAAATGGGAAGTAATCATATCCAAAATAACTAAAAATAAGCATAAGATTTACTCTTTTAGGTTTTCACAAAAATATCGAGCATTGGCACTAAGAGAAGAATCTTACTTACGTTTACTAACTTTGCATACAGATCACGATAGCACTTACAAATAATTCTCAAATCATTTGAGTATACTTGAAAAAATAAAACATCCAAGGCATTGAAAAACAACGATGAAAATTAAAAAAAATGAAAATTAATATTAGTGCTAGCATTTTTATTGCTATAATTATCGTATTATATAATTATGCATCTTTTGCTAGCGTAGGTAGGATAAAAATTATTACTAGTATAACTCCATTAGCAAGCATTATAGCGATGTTAGTGAAAGACCAAGCAGAAATTGTCGCTATTGCCAATAACAATGATTGCCCGCATCATTATCATTTGAGACCTAGTGATCTTAAAAAAGTCGAGGATGCAGATATTGTATTTTATATAGATGAGCAATTTGATGGCTTTGCTGGCAAATTAATGAATGGTCATAGTAAAAATGTCATTAAAATTAGTAATTTTAATGGGCTAAGAGTTATTAGTAATAATTCTTATGATAATTGGCATATTTGGCTTGATTTAGGTAATGTAAAATTATTATTAGAACAATTATTTCAGATATTATCTCAACGATTTCCTGAGATTAGTTCAACTATTTACCAAAATCTTGATGAGGCAAAAAAACAAATAGATGATTTGGCAAAAATAAAACATCAAAGATTAGCGTCTTTAACAGATGTGATCTTGCTTAGTGATAGTTTAGAATATTTTTTTGATAATAACCAAAAAAACGTTGCAAAATTATATAGCTCTGATCAAAAAAGCCTTAAATATATCAGTAATCTTGAGCAGTTGTTAAGTAAATCAAATAGAAAATGTTTATTGTTAAGTACAGAGCAAGATATTGCTCTTTATAAAAATTTTAAAGCAGAAGTAGTGGAAATTGAAAGTGAGAATTGGAGAATGACTAACATCAATGGTGATTTATTTTATAATCAATATTTAAAGATAATTAATCAAATGTCTAAATGTTTAAACAACAATTCCAATCATTCGTCATTGCGAGAAAGCGTGAAGCCCGAACGAAGCAATCTAATGATGTGGATTGCCACGACCACTACGTGGTCTCGCAATGACGTATATGCACCTCAAACGTCATTGCGAGGAGACCGTAGGTCGCCGAAGCAATCCACGGAAGTAATCAAAAATGGATTGCTTCGACCATTACATGGTCTCGCAATGACGTTGTAGGGCCTTATGGTCTCCTCGCTAATAGACACTTGTGCCTCTTAGAAAACCATAATTAGAATGTTTATGTTTAAATTACTAAACCCTTATTTTTTTAGTAAGTTAGTACGAACCATGCTACCATTATTGCTAGTTTCAATGTTGGTAATAATGGGGGTGGGGTTATACCAGGCTTTGATAGTCTCGCCACCAGATTACCAACAAGGTGATATGGTCAGGATTATGTATGTTCATGTACCATCGTCTTGGATGGCACTAGCTATTTATACATTTATAGCTATTTGTAGCTTGTCTAGCCTAGTATGGAAGACTAAAATGTCATTCTTAATGGCAGTGGCAAGTAGCCCTATTGGTGCAGTTTTTTGTATGATTAGTATGGTGACAGGGGCATTATGGGGAAAGCCTATTTGGGGAACATGGTGGGTTTGGGATGCTAGACTTACCTCAATGTTCGTATTATTCTTGCTCTATTTAAGTTATATCGTGGTGGTGAATAGTGGTGATAGGATAAGCCGTACTGAAAAACCAGCTTCGGTGATTGCTTTGATTGGTTTTATCAATGTTCCCATAGTAAAATTTTCAGTAAATATTTGGTATAGTTTACATCAGCCGGCAAGCGTTTTAAGGCTAGGTAGCCCAACTATTCATAATTCTATGTTATTGCCCTTAGTGCTAATGTTTATAAGTAGCATACTATATTTTCTATTAGTTCTAGGTTTGAGATCTTGCGTTTTAATCGCTAAGTTCAAGGAGTATGAAAATTTATGACTTATGTTGTTACCGATGAATGTATAAAATGCAAATATACTGATTGTGTAGAAGTATGTCCTGTTGATTGCTTCTATGAAGGGGAGTTAATGTTGGTAATTAATCCTGATGAATGTATTGATTGTGGAGTATGCGAGACTGAGTGTCCGGTTAAAGCTATTAAACCGGAATCAGAACAGCTAATTGACTGGATAGAGAGAGCTAAATTTTTTTCCAGCAAATGGTCGAATATTACTGTTAAAAAGCCAGCTCTACCGGATGCAGATAAATATCACGACGAGAAAAATAAGTTTGAAAAATATATGGGGGGCTAGGCACAGCTGTCGAAAGTTCGAAGAGGAAGCGGTTTTAGAGGTCATAATGGCAGTTTAAAAGTTGTAGAAAAATAACCGATGTCTATTAGCGAGGATGCGTAAGCCGACGAAGCAATCCAGTGAATGTGGATTGCCACGACCACTGCGTGGTCTCGCAATGACGTCGGTTATTTTTCCACAACTTTTAAACTACCATTATGACCTCTAAAACCGCTTTCTCTTCGAACTTTCGACAGCTGTGGTGTAATATCCACACCGCTTTTTATTTTAAAACCTACTTATATCAATTATATCAGGATATCTCCAGTAATCGTAACATTGTCATTGACATATTTTTCGAAGTCAAAATGACAACCACCTAAAGACAATGTAGCATCCCCTGTTAGAGATTTTATTACCAGTTCCTTTGCCTCAACAGTCACACCTAACAAATTAACACAGCCTGTTATAATTAGTTGTAACTCACCAACAACTTTCAATTTTAATTTTTGGATAATACTATTAGTATCGGCAGTAATAGATATATTACCCTCGATAGCAATAGTTTTTGGATCAACAATAGGTGGTTCGCTAGATTTGGCAATAACCAGCTTACTATATAATTCCAATGCCAAAGATTTTGGATCAAACTCAACATTCGAACCAATAGATAATTTATCTTTTAAATATAAATCAAACTCGGCATCAATAGTTTTTTGATCAACAGCAGGTCCGTTAATAAGCTTAATATATAATTCCAGTGTGTCAAATTCCTGTCCAAGTTCCTGATGAAACTTATCATCCGAACCAATATTATTTTTTAAATATAGAGCAGCCTTATCAATAATATCTTTAGTTTCCTCTGAACCAATAACAGGGCTACTAATAGTCAATACACTATCTGATTCCACCCCAACAGATCCCGAAGTAAACTCAACATCCGAACCAATAAATAATTTACCTTTAAACTTAATATCTACATTTCCAAGCTTTCCTTGATTATTATCATTGCTTTTAGCCATAATAAATATTCTATATTTATTAAATAAAGAACTTAAGAAAACTACACAAGAAAACTGTTTTTATAGCTAACCAGATTAGCTTTAGCCATAGTAAACTGACGCTATTAGCAAGGAGGCGTAAGCCGACAAAGCAATCCATAAAAGTAACCGAAAATGGATTGCTTCGACCATTACATGGTTTCGCAATGACGTTTGGGGCACATATATGTCATTGCGAGACCACGTAGTGGTCGTGGCAATCCACTATTCATTAGATTAGATTGCTTCGTCACTACTAAAGTAGCTCCTCGCAATGACACCAAGACTAAATACTAACCGGGTTAGCTATAAAACAAATTAGAAAAACTACAAGAAAACTGTTTTTAAAACCCATAAACAATCAGGTAAAGGTAGTGACAGCGAAAGTCGGACTTGTAGCCTATAAATGTTATATAAATAACACTATGGCTATAAATTAAAGTCTTTAAAGGAGGTAATCCAGCCGCAGGTTCCCCTACGGCTACCTTGTTACGACTTCACCCCAGTCGCTAATTTTACCGTGGTTGGCTGCCTCTTGCGTTAGCTCACCACCTTCAGGTAAAACCAACTCCCATGGCGTGACGGGCAGTGTGTACAAGGCCCGAGAACGTATTCACCGCGGCATGCTGATCCGCGATTACTAGCGATTCCAACTTCATGCTCTCGAGTTGCAGAGAGCAATCCGAACTGAGATACCTTTTAGGGATTTGCTCCACGTCGCCGTCTTGCTTCCCTCTGTAGATACCATTGTAGCACGCGTGTAGCCCAACCCGTAAGGGCCATGATGACTTGACATCGTCCCCACCTTCCTCCGGCTTATCACCGGCAGTTTCCTTATAGTTCCCGGCATTACCCGCTGGCAAATAAGAATGAGGGTTGCGCTCGTTGCGGGACTTAACCCAACATCTCACGACACGAGCTGACGACAGCCATGCAACACCTGTGTGTGGTCCAGCCGAACTGAAGGGATGCATCTCTGCTTCCCGCGACCACCATGTCAAGGGTTGGTAAGGTTTTTCGCGTAACATCGAATTAAACCGCATGCTCCACCGCTTGTGCGAGCCCCCGTCAATTCCTTTGAGTTTTAATCTTGCGACCGTACTCCCCAGGCGGAGTGCTTAATGCGTTAGCTACGAAACCGAAAGAAATTCTCCCGATATCTAGCACTCATCGTTTACGGCGTGGACTACCAGGGTATCTAATCCTGTTTGCTCCCCACGCTTTCGTGCATCAGCGTCAGTTGTAGCCTAGATGACCGCCTTCGCCACCGGTGTTCCTCCTAATATCTAAGAATTTCACCTCTACACTAGGAATTCCATCATCCCCTACTACACTCTAGATTAGTAGTTTTAAAAGCAGTTCCGAGGTTAAGCCCCGGGCTTTCACTTCCAACTTACTAAACCGCCTACGCACTCTTTACGCCCAGTAATTCCGAACAACGCTAGCCCCCTCCGTCTTACCGCGGCTGCTGGCACGGAGTTAGCCGGGGCTTTCTTGGTCAGGTACCGTCATTATCTTCCCTGCTGAAAAGGGCTTTACAACCCTAAGGCCTTCGTCACCCACTCGGTATTGCTGGATCAGGCTTTCGCCCATTGTCCAATATTCCCCACTGCTGCCTCCCGTAGGAGTCTGGGCCGTGTCTCAGTCCCAGTGTGGCTGATCATCCTCTCAGACCAGCTACAGATCGTTGGCTTGGTAGGCCATTACCCTACCAACTACCTAATCTGACGCGGGCTCATCCATCAGCGATAAATCTTTCCTCCGAAGAGAATATACGGTATTAGCATCTATTTCTAAATGTTATTCCGTACTGATGGGTAGATTCCCACGTGTTACTCACCCGTTTGCTACTAACTAATTTAGAGCAAGCCCTAAATTAATCCGTTCAACTTGCATGTGTTAAGCATACCGAAAGCGTTCGTTCTGAGCCAGGATCAAACTCTCAAGTTTGATTCTGTCTACTTTTTATTCAAAAAATTGACAGGTTTAATTTATCACTTTTAGTGATAAGTACATTTTGCTGTCACTACCTATATCTGATTATTTACTTTTAGAAACAGCTTACGACTTGACGAATAATCGCCTTCTCGTAGGGGTAATCATATGCAAAATCTATTACGCTGTCAACTGCTATTTTGACTTTTTTTATTATTTATTATAAACCACTATTATCCTCAATCTAATTTGCTGCTATCCTAATGGACAAATTTAGTCTCCAGTAAAAACAGAAGAAAATAATAGCAGTGAAAATTATCCCTAGATTATTTTCATTTACCATCTCTTTTAAAATAGATCCTTTTATTAATGCCGCAAAGAGACATAATGCAAGCATTATGTAAACTAGCGTCCTTATCAAGACTGGTATTCCTATGCAAACATATCTTTCTATAAATTCTTTGTTATCACCAGCTTTATTGGTATTATAACATATAATTATTCCAATCATTATAGATAACCCTGTTATACTAGCCGAAGACATATTTTTTGCAGATAAAAACGATTCTAATATACTACTTATCGTTACACATAATATTAGCTATCATTAAATACCAAAATCGTTCTTTAGAACTAACAGCATTATTTTTAAATCGCAATGCTAGTTCTCTGTCATTAAAAAAGTTCAATTCAACCTCTCTAGAGTATTTATTTGGCAAAATAATAAAATACTTTTGCTACTATTACTAGAAAAAATTTTTAACATTAATTTCTTTACTCATAACTTCCTAATTTTTAAGATTAAACCTTTGACCCATGGCATATTGTTTTAACAAATTCTTAATGGGCTCTATATTATCAATAGCTTTAAGCCCCAAACGCCTTAGGCACCATAAGGGTTTTGAATGATTCGAGAAAATACTATTTAGACTCTCAGTAATCATATACATATTACAATTATCATTTTGTCTTAATTTTTGATATCGTTCTAGTATTGCTGTATTTGTACCGCTACTTGCGACTAATTGAGTTAAAGTTTCAATATCTTTTATGCCTTGGTTCAAGCCTTGACCAGCTAGCGGATGAATTACGTGTGCACTATCTGCCACTACTACTATTTTATTATGAAAATATTTACTAGTTACACGAGCTTTTAAAGGAAAAGAACTAATATCACTATCCACCGCAATAGACCCTAGAGAATTTCCACAATTTCTACCTACCAAATACTCAAACTCTTCGCTCGGCAAACTGGTCAATAACGCAGCCTGCTCTTGGCTGGTAGTCCATACTATAGATGAGGTTTTTTGATTCTTGAGAGGTAAAATAGCAAAAGGACCAGATGGCATAAAATGTTCAATAGCACAATTTTCATGATTTTTCTCATGCCTAATATTAAATGTCAAAGCAGTTTGGTTATATGCTTTTTCTATTTTATTAAAAAAATAATATTGACGTGCTTTAGAATTATGTCCATCACAAACAATCAATAAGTCACTATTTATAGTCCTGTCATCCAAATGTATAATCGAATGATCAGCTTTACTATCAATCTTTTTATAATAGCACTGATCAATTATGTTAATCAATGCATTTTTTCTAACATTTTCTAGTAATATTCGCTTAAATTCACTATTTTTTACTATATAGCCTAATGCATCATTACCTTTGATATTTGGCAAACACAACATTTCTAGTGCCTTATTATCAACCACATAAACTTCCAGCATTTTGCTAGCTACCTGATCAATCTCAGACCAGACCCTAATAGTTTCTAGAAACCACGAAGAAGCAGGAGTTAAAGCAGTAGTCCTGATATCAGCACAAAAGCTACTAGAGCTTATTGATTGATGCTCAAGGATAGTAGTTTGAATATTCTTCTCGGCAAATGATAATGCCGTAAGCATACCACTTAAACCACAACCTAATATCACTATTTCTTTTTTCATCATATCACCTTATTAGATTGACCGATAAAATACTTTAAATATGCTCCACTTGTTATAAAACTTAAGAGAAAATAAATTAGAGCAATATCTAAATAACAATTATTCATTTTAAATGACCCAAGAAAACAAATGAATAAAGTTATTATACTAGTTAAACTGTTTAGCACTAAGAGTTTGACAAAAATATTTCCATTTTTAAGCAATAAATAAATCATTAAAGCAACGAACAAAATATTGATGATTAAATAAAAATTTATCATAGACCTATTTAAATTAAACTGATTAGTTGATTATTTATCCATTCTAACATAATATCCTGGTATCGCTAATAGTTTTACGATTTTTTATTTATAAAATTTTATTTTATGCACAACACTGATATTATAATAATTGGAGCAGGTCCAGTTGGGCTATTTGCTGTTTTTCAAGCCGGGATGCTTGGTATGTGTTGCCATGTTGTTGACTCACAGGAAATAATAGGAGGGCAATGTAGCATATTATATCCAGAAAAGCCTATATATGACATACCAGCCTACCCTAAAATTATGGCAGAAGAGTTGATAGCACAATTAATATTGCAAGCAAAACCGTTTGATCCGGTTTATCATCTCAATCAGCAAGTTATACAATTAAAAAAAGAAGAGGACTATTTCCAGATTACCACTTCTAACAACATTACCATAACTGCTAAAGCTATTATTATAGCTGCTGGTTGCGGTTCTTTTGGACCTAATAGGCCTCCACTATCTGGTATAGAAGAATTTGAAGGGAAATCAGTATTTTATTTTGTCAATAACCGCAATAGTTTGGCTAACAAAGAAATTGTCATAGCTGGTGGTGGAGATTCAGCTGTAGACTGGGCAATATCACTATGTGAAATTGCTAAAAAAATATATTTAGTACATAGGCGTGAGAAATTTCGGGCGGCGAATGAAACTACAAGGCAACTCAAAGAATTAGCAGATAATGGTAAAATTGAATTGGTAATTAATTATCAACTAGACCATTTAGCAGGAGAAGATGGTATACTAGAAACCGTTGGAGTAAAGGATTTCAAAGGAAATATTCGTACCTTACCGGCAAATATATTATTACCATTTTTTGGACTTGCCCAAGAACTTGGTCCAATAAAAAATTGGGGATTGAATATTAAAACAAATCATATAATTGTCGAGCCTGGTTATTTTGAAACAAACATTCCAGGCATTTATGCAATTGGTGATATTGCTAGTTATCAAGCAAAATTAAAATTAATTCTTACTGGTTTTGCAGAAGCTGCGAGTAGTTTACATCATGCCTATAGTAGGGTATTTGAAGGTAAAGCCTTACATTTCGAATATTCAACTACCAAAGGAGTACATAAATAGTGAAAGAACACGGTAATATAATCAATGGTAAATATTTTGCAGAACAGATATTATCTGAGCTAAAGGTAGAGGTCAATTTACTCAAGGAACAGTTTAAGTTGGTACCAACTCTTGCTATTATACTAGTGGGTGATAATCCAGCCAGTATCACATATGTAAGAAATAAACTAAGAGCAGCAACAAAAATTGGTATGAATGCTTTGCAAATAAATTTGCCTAATGAAATTCAAATTGATCATATACTAAATGAAATCAATATACTCAATAATGATCCAAATGTCTCGGGGATTATTGTACAACTTCCCTTACCTAAACACATCAATAAGCATTTAATCTTATCTGCTATTGACTATAGTAAAGATGTTGATGGTTTTCACCCTATGAATGCTGGTTATCTACATAGTAACTCAGAAGATGGCTTTATACCTTGCACAGCTCTTGGCTGCATTGAGTTACTTAAACAAGTTGAGAAAGATTTAGCTGGCAAGAGTGCTGTGGTTATAGGACGTTCTAATATTGTAGGAAAACCATTGTCAGCTTTATTAGTTAGAGAACATTGCACTGTTACTTTATGCCACTCAAAAACTCAAAATCTAAAAGCTATAACTTCCCGTGCTGACATAGTAATATCTGCTATCGGATTTCCTTTGATATTAACAGAAGAATATTTTAGCCCTCAATCTATAGTGATTGACGTTGGTATTAGTAAACTTGCTCATAGTGGCAAAATGGTTGGAGATGTTGATTTTCCAAATGTTGTCAATAAAGTACGATATATATCACCAGTGCCAGGTGGTGTTGGACCAATGACTGTTGCTTTTTTACTCAAGAACACACTTAAAGCAGCAAAACAACCTCATACGAGTTTGATAGCATTGGTTTAGTTCTTTAGTTATCTCCGACAGTTTCCTAGCAGCTGCTATTAGCGAGAAGCCAATTTAGTGGCATTGATACAATCCAAAAATTAGAATAAATCTGGATTGCTTCGTAGCCACAAAGTGGCTCCTCACAATGACGTGTATGTGCCACAAGTGTCATTGCGAGGAGGCGTGAAGCCCACAGCTGTTGAAAGTTAAAAAGTATAAAACATTGCAATCGATAATTACACATAAATTTATCCTTAAGATTAGGGTCTCCGCCGCAAAATAATACAATATCCTTGATAATCTCCTT
>JAIRUG010000106.1 GCA_031254535.1 Rickettsia sp. | reverse complement strand
TTATGACGTTCCTTCAACTTTTCTCTTTGTTCTTCTGTCAATACATTCTTACTCATAATGTCATATACTCTATAATATCTCTCCTATCTTTGCAACCCTTCATTTATGAGTAGTATATTATGAATGCTAGGGTTTTAACAGAGATGCTACATGGTAATTGCATTAAATTCAACTTCTACACAAATAATAAAGTTTGGTTAAAAAAACACAACCGTATCATTGGTAATGGTGTGGTCGAAGGTTCAATTCCTTCTAGCGGCACCATATATCTAAAGGTTTACAGGACTTTTCAATTTTTCTCCTAATTTTTATACATCCTATATGTTCTTGAGCTATTACTGCTAACATATTATTTTATTATGATATAATCTTGTTTTTACAAATTCTATTGATTTGGGGGTAATGTTAATCTGGTTAGGTATAACTTTTGGGAATATTCAACAAATTGCATTAAACTAAAGGAATGCTAATAATGTTTCATCTTAATAATTATTGGCTTAATATCTATAAACCTAAAGGCATCAGCTCAGCAAAGCTTGTTTCTATAATTAAGCGAAACCTTTTAGGAACTAAAGTTGGTCATTGTGGAACCTTGGATGTTGAAGCGGAAGGTGTATTACCTTTGGCAATTGGTGAGGCAACAAAGTTAGTACGGATTCTGGTAGACGCAAGAAAAATTTACATTTTTACTATACAGTTTGGTAGACAAACTGATACAGCAGATGCCTCAGGTAAAGTAATAAGTGTTACTGATCATATTCCTAACGAATCTGATTGTCATAATATCTGTAAAAAATTCATAGGTATAATTAAACAACGTCCCCCTGCCTTTTCTGCTATAAAAGTTAACGGTATTAGATCTTATAAATTAGCACGAGAAAATTCGACAGTAAAATTAATCCCTCGTGATATTGAAATATATAATCTAGAATGTCTTAATTTTAACCATCAAAATAATCAAGCTACCTATAAGGTAGAATGCTCTAAGGGAACGTATGTAAGGACTCTAGCAGAAGATATTGCTTTATCCTTGCAAAGTTTAGCATTTGTGCTAGAATTACAGCGTACTAAAGTTGGAATATTTACAGCATGTGATGCTATTAAATTAACAGAACTTGATCAACAAAATCAAGGAATAAAGAAGTTCCTTGAAGAAAAAAGTATAAAGATTGAAGCAGTACTGGACGACATCCTGGTACTTGATGCTACTACTGACCAAGCTAAAAAAATTATTCACGGTCAGAAATGCTATTTTGATTGTCTTGAAAAGATTGAATTAGTTTGGATTCGATATCAAGGCTCTCTGTTAGCAATTGGTAGCTTGAGTGAAAATTGCTTTAATTCTTTACGAGTATTTAACCTATAAAATAAACATGGAGATTACTGATGTCGATTACAGCACAACGTAAGCAACAATTAATTACAGAATATGCTACTAAAGAAAATGATACTGGTTCTAGTGAAGTGCAATGTGCAATTCTAACTGAAAGAATCAGCAACTTAACAGAGCACTTTAAAACTAATCACAAAGATTTTTCCTCAAGAAGAGGATTATTAATGTTAGTTGGTCGTAGGCGTCGATTATTAGATTACATTAAGAAACAAAGTTTAAGCAGATATTTGTCGTTGATTAATAAACTAGGAATAAGAAAGTAAAATAAAACCCGGCTAAAAAATCAAAGAATTAGCCGGGTTTTTTGTTAATTAAATAAGGAAAAAGAATGTTTGAAGAAATAACTAAAACGATAGAATTAGGTGGAAAAACACTTGAATTAACGACTGGTAAAATTGCTCGTCAAGCTAATGGAGCAGTTATGGTAAAAATGGGAGGGACTGTCTTATTATGCACTGCCGTAAGTGCCAAAGAAGCTAAAGAAGGAATAGGATTTTTTCCTCTCACTGTACATTATAAAGAAATGGCATTTGCTGGTGGTAAAATACCTGGCGGGTTTTTTAAAAGAGAGGGTAAAAGCTCCGAAAAAGAAGTATTAGTCTCGCGATTAATTGATCGACCAATTAGACCATTATTCCATCCAGCTTTTCTTAATGAAACGCAAGTAATCTGTACTGTTCTTTCATACGATTCTGAGTGTAATAGTGATATATTAGCAATTATCGGAGCATCCGCTGCATTAGCTTTATCTGCAGCACCATACCAGCATATAGTAGCAGCTAGTAGAGTTGGTTTGGTAGATGATAAATTCATCCTAAATCCTTCATTCAACCAGTTAAAGACTAGTAAACTGGACTTAGTCGTGGCAGGAACTGAGACGTCAGTTATGATGGTTGAATCTGAGGCTGATCTATTATCTGAAGAACAAATGCTAGAAGCTATTGAATTTGGTCACAAGGCATTACAGCCTGTAATTGAATTGATTAATGACTTAGTAAAAGTTGCTGGGAAACCTAAATTACAGCTTACCGAATTATTCCCTGCTAGCTTAAAAGAACAAATTAGAAGCATAGTACAAGAAGATATTAAGCATGCTTTTGCTATCAAATTAAAACAAGAAAGGGTATTAGCGGTAAAACATGTTTCTGATATAATTAAGCGGCACTTTGCAGAAGATATTGCTAATAATAATCTTACTAACGCACAAATCGAATTCGCTCTTAAAGAAGTAGAATCAGAAGTACTGCGTCAGGACTTATTAACGAAAAATACTCGTATAGATGGTAGAAAACCTGAAGATATAAGAAACATAGCTTGTGAAGTTGCAATACTGCCAAAAACACATGGTTCAAGCTTATTTACTAGAGGAGAAACGCAAAGTCTAGTAGTTACTACACTTGGTACTAGCCAAGATGAACAAATAGTTGATAGTTTAGACGGAGAATATAAAGAACGTTTTATGCTTAACTATATTTTTCCTCCTTACTCAGTAGGAGAAGCAACTCCAGTAAGGGCTCCTGGTCGCAGAGAAATAGGTCATGGCAAACTAGCATGGAGAGCCATTAACCGTATGTTACCAACTAAAGAACAGTTTTCTTATTCCATTAGGGTGGTATCAGAAATTACCGCCTGTAATGGCTCATCATCTATGGCTACTATTTGTGGTAGTTCAATGGCTCTTATGGATGCTGGAGTACCGATCAAAACTCCTATAGCAGGTATTGCTATGGGTTTGATAAAAGAAGGCGATAAATTCGTAGTTTTATCTGATATTATTGGAGATGAAGATAATCTTGGAGATATGGACTTTAAAGTAGCTGGTAGTATGGAAGGCATAACCGCACTACAAATGGATATTAAAATATCTGGAGTAACATTTGAAATAATGAAGCATGCTTTAGTTCAAGCAAAGCTTGGTCGTGTTCATATTTTACAAGAAATGAATAAGACTATTAATAAAACCAATAACCATATCAGCCAATACGCTCCTTGTATTCAGAGCTTTAAAATTGATAAAGATAAAATTAGAGATGTTATAGGACCAGGCGGTAAAGTAATACGCGAAATTTGTGATGCAACATCGGCTAAAATTGACATAAGCGACGATGGTAATGTAACTGTCTCTGCGGTAGGCAAAGAGAAGCTAGATATGGCAATCGCGAAGATTAAGTTAATTGCCATTGAGCCTGAAATTGGTGGCATATTTAATGGAACTGTTGTCAAAATATTAGATTCTGGAGCGTTTATCAATTATTTAGGTAATCGTGATGGATTCATCCATATTAGTGAAATTTCAAAAGAACGTATTGAATCTGTATCTAGTGTTTTAAAACATGGTGATGTAGTGAAAGTCAAACTTATTGGTTTTGACAATAAAGGCAAAGCCAAATTAACCATAAAAAATATTGATGTTGAAATTACTCAGAATGCTACAAATAACCATAAATCTGAGCCTTATAAAGATAACACTGATAATAATGGTAATAAACGCGAATCTGCACGAAAATGGCAAAATAACAAACCATCTAGTGAAGATGAAATAGTAACTAAAGAACGTAAGTATTTTAATTAACTCACATTACTAACCTTTCGTATCAGGAAAGGTTAGTAGACTGTCGGAAATAACTTGGTAAGGATGTATCAATTATTATTTCTTTACCAAATATTTTCTCAGGTAAGATTATTTTTTTGGCATGTAGTAACATCTCCTTGGATAGGGCTATTGCTTCTAAAGTTCCATATTTTCTATCACCTACTATGGGACAAGCTAGCATTTTTGCATGGAATCGAAGTTGATGTATCCTGCCAGTAAGAGGAGTAAACTCAACCAAGGTTAAACCATTATTTAAATTCTTAAGCAATTTATAGTGAGTTATCGATAATTTGCCATTTTCCTCATCATTTTGTACAGTTTCATACGCTCCTCCCCTATTCTTACTTATCATACCACTAACTTCTCCTTCATATTGTGGAAGATTACCTAAAACTACTGCAATATAGGTTTTTTGAATATTCTTCTCCTGAAATGCTTTAACTAATTTTATACTACTTGCATAATTTCTGGCAATTAGTAATATCCCTGAAGTATCTTTGTCTAACCTATGGACTAATTTAAAATCTGACCCTTGACTATTTAAATATTGCAGTGCATCATCTATAGATAGGCTTATTTTACTACCACCTTGGGTGGCAAGACCTGCTGGCTTATTGATTGCTATAAGCCACTCATCCTGATAAATCAGATAATCCTTCAACAATTTACCGGATAATACAATTGCTGAATTTGAAAAAACCTTGTCAGAGATTTTTGCAGGTTGTAAATTTAAACTATCCTCTATAAAAATTTGATCCCCAACATTTATTCGCAAATTGGCTGCTACCTTACAAGAATTAACCATTATCTGTTTAAACCTTAAGGCACACTCAATCACCCCTTGAGTAAGACTAGGATATAATTTTTTCAAGTAACGATCCAACCTACAAGATAGTTCTAGATCAACATTTAATATTGCCATTTTTATATACACTCTTTAATAGACTTATAGCTAATCCGATTAGCATTTATCCATAGTAAACTGACGTCTATATAGCGAGAATGCATAAGCCGACGAAGCAATCCATTTCTAATCATTTCCCTGGATTGCATCAATGCTACTAAAGTAGCTCCTCGCTAATAAACGTCTGTGAATTTGGCTTATGCACTCTTTAATAAAAAATAACTCCACAATATACAAGATAGTAGTATGATTGCACAAATCTGATGGAATAAAGCTACTAACACAGGTACTGAATATAAAATAGTAATTATGCCAGCTAACATTTGTAATATCAATACACCAACAATATAATAAGCCGCTTTATTTAATTTAGGATGCTTGGTTTTCATTAAGCTCACTACTAAAAATCCAACACTAGCACAAACTATATATGCTCCCATTCTATGAAAAAACTGAACAACCACAGGATCATTTAAACTATCTATAGTAAGTAGTTTAAACACTAGTTCTTCAGGTATAAAATTATTACCCATTAACGGAAAACTGTTATATACCAGCCCTGCATCAAGACCCGCAACTAGACCACCTAAAAAAATCTGTATGTAAACTATACTAATAGTTACTAAACAACAGAACTTTGCTAAATTTAAACTTATTGTTTTTTCATTTAGTAAAATATCAAAACTATTCTTCATCAACTGATAGAACAATAAATTATAGATAATAATCGCTATAATCAAATGTCCAGCTAAGCGAAAATGACTAACATATGGCTGCAAAATTAGTCCGCTTTTCACCATATACCAACCCATAAATCCTTGAACCGCAAATAATAACAATATAACCAAATATACTGGCAATGCTCTTCCACCAATTTGTCCCATTAGCAAAAAATATACTAACGGTATCAGATATAATAAACCGACAACTCTACCAGCAAAACGATGAATAAATTCAATCCAAAAAATAAATTTAAACTCCGAGAGAGTCATATTAGTATTTTTTTGCTTATATTCGACTGATTGTTGATATTTACTAAACTCATCCTGCCACTCAACATTATTGAGTGGCGGTACAATACCTGTTACTGGCTTCCATTCAACAATTGATAAGCCAGCATTAGTAAGCCTAGTAAGACCACCCCAAAAAATCATAAACAACACCATGCAACAACACGCAACCAACCAATGCTTTACTAATATTTGTGACATTAAACCCACTATTTAATAGACTTCCTACATAAATCAAATATCTATAGCTAACCCGACTAACATTTATCCATAATAAACTAACGTCATTGTGAGACCATGTAATGGTCGAAGCAATCCATTTTTAATCGTTTTCCTGGATTGCATCAATGCTACTAAAGTAGTTCCTCGCTAATCGTGCTAAGGCTAAATAGGGTTAGCTATAATACCGCTTATGGTTAGCAGTACAGTAACATGATTACTGTTGATTACTAAAAGGACAGTTATCTAGGCTAATAGTAATTTCTGAACCGTTGGTAATTTGGGGAACGAGCTCAAATAAATCATCACGCTTAAGTCCTACACATCCAGCTGTAGGATGATCATTAATATGTAGAAAAATAGCACTTCCTATTTTATATAGATTATAGTCTATAACATATAATAAATCATATAACCCATCTGTACGCATTAAATGTTCAACATCAAAGTTAGGCTTATCATCAGGATAGTTTCTTGCATCTACATAAGTATTGTAAGTTTTAGGATCTTTAGGATCATCACCCCATAAACTCCATGGGTTTATCTCTTGTTTAGGGACAGCAATTTTATCTATGATGTCCTGAGAAAGGCGGTCTGCTCTATAATACGCTTTGACTAACTTATAAGTACCGGTAGGAGTCATATCATCTCCTTCCCTTTTATCTTTTTTATCTATTACCCCATTCTTTCCGACCATACAGCTATAAACTTTACCATTAGCATTCATAGTACAAATTTTATCCTTATAACAAACATTTAAGGTAATTGCATAAGCACAATTCGTATAAACCATAAAAAACGCTAATGCTATTTTAATAAAAGAAGAAATAATATTTTGTGTCATATAAACCTTAAGCAAATTTCCCTGATGTCAAATGTTTTCAATAACATAAATCTTACTATAAGTTTATGATATTGTAAACATAATTAGCACGTTTTTTACATAGACCTATTATTTTAATTAGTACAAGGTTGCTCTTTATTAAGAGCCTATTTCTGCAATTTGTTCAAGGTGAATTTATCTAAGAGGGTTTTATGTATGAAAAAAGAAATGTTAATGGTGCTGTTGCTAAGTTATCTTCTTTAGAAGTTTGTCCGTTTGATGAATTTGTAATACCGTATAGAACGGATAAAAAATGGAAAGTAGGTACTGAAGGGTTGTTATGGTTGTAATGAAATCACCAGCTATTCCTTTTAAGTGGTATTCCTATTATCTGATTATGGCAGTAGCGTGGGTTATCAGGGGTGTGATAAATATTATTGTGGATTATTTATCAACAGAAATATTTGGGCGATTGGCAGGTATATTTCAAAATTAACCTTGCCTATGTAATAGCTTGGCTGGTGATACATACTATTTTTAAAGGATTCCAAGCTTTATGGAAATTTTGACACGATGACTAAAAATGGCAGTAGGTATAGTGAATTAACCTGAATTAGTGCCGAATAAGTGCCAGTTGCTAATTCAAGTTAATTGACTATATGCACCCCAAGCGTCATTGCGAGGAGTGTAGGGTAAAATTTGCATTTTAGCAACGTTACTATCCCCGTTACTGGGTTGTACTCTTAAAACTTTAGTACTCATAAGCTTCTCTCTTCTAATTTTAATTAATGTTTAAAAGATTATTTCAACTAATATATTAGTAAATTATCATGAAAATTGGGACAAATCATAAAAAAATACTAAAAAAACACTATAAAAATAGTATTTTTAAACCATACCTTTAGTTGAATTATTATTGTAATATTTAACAAAAATAGGTTAATTTAAATATTTAATCAACTTTATATATTTTAAAATAATTAGGTTAATTATATTAAATAATTATATAACAAATTTAGTTTAGCTAGATATATGGCACCAGTTCATTTCATCTTCCTATATTCAACAACCAAAGCTACCAAACTAAGCTCAGCTTATTAAAAATATTACC